>NZ_QPET01000037.1:0-38815 GCF_008368855.1 Bacillus sp. TE8-1
TTTAGGCTTTACTTTCTCTTTCTCCAATTTCTTCCGATAGGCAAGACGTTGTGTGTCATTCATCTTCCCAATATTTTTATGAATATTATCCAGAACTTCTTTTTGCAAAGGCTGCAACTCTTTTTCTTGTGTTAATCCAGTGTACACCTGGCGTATATAAAAGTTTGTGGTGTTGTACATATTCTTAGCGTTATGACAACATTCTTGAAAATAAGAATACATACGATGCCCTTTTTTTATCCAGATTTGAAGAGTTTTATAGTTTGATGGATTTTCTTTTGCCATTTTATTCACCTTCTTGTTAAGGATATTATAGCAAAAAAGAACATATGTTTCCGTTTTTTCTCAAAAATAAAATATTTCTTTCGATTCACCTCACCACCTTCATTTACGTTTAGAGATGGGAGTCCTCTCGAAAGGCATGATAGAAAAAATCGTTTTTATAGCAAAACATATTTATTGTCTGTACACCTAATTAACTATATAATAATATGTAGTAAGAAAGCCTTTTCAAAACATTATTATTCATCAAGGGGGTACTTATAATGGAGCGAGTTCAAATGGCTGAAACGCTAGAATTTTCTCGTATTATTCAAGGATTTTGGCGTTTAGCAGAATGGAATATGACAAAACAAGAATTACTTTCTTTCATTGAAGATTGTATGGATATGGGAATTACTACTTTTGATCACGCTGATATTTACGGCGCATATACGTGTGAAGGGTTATTTGGCGAAGCTTTACAATTAAAGCCTTCCTTACGAGAAAACATGCAAATTATTACAAAGTGTGGAATCGCTCCCCCATCACCGAAATTTCCAGAACGATATGTTGCTCACTACAATACTAGTACAGAGCATATTATACAAAGTGTAGAAGCATCACTTAAAAATTTACATACAGATTATATTGACGTATTACTTATTCATCGTCCCGATCCTTTTATGGATCCAAATGAAGTGGCAAAAGCCTTTTCACAATTAAAACAAGAAGGAAAAGTTCGTCACTTCGGTGTATCTAACTTCTTACCTTCACAATTTAATATGTTAAATTCGTACTTAGATTTTCCACTTATTACGAACCAAATTGAAGTTTCTGCATTGCAGCTTGAGCATTTTGAAAAAGGAACAATTGACTTATGCCAAGAAAAACGAATCAATCCAATGATTTGGTCACCTCTTGCTGGTGGTGAGATCTTTACTGGTCAATCAGAACGTGCTGTACGTGTACGCGAAACTGTGCAAAAAGTTGCTACTGAGCTAGGTGTTTCTAATATCGATACGGTTATGTATGCTTGGTTACTTGCTCATCCAGCTAATATGATGCCAATCGTTGGCTCTGGTAAATTAGATCGCGTAAAAACTGCCGCTCTTGCTACAAAAGTTAACTTAGACCGTCAACAATGGTTTACAATTTTCGAAAGCTCTAATGGACATCCTGTACCATAATGCATAAAAAGAAGAGCTATTTTCTTACAGCTCTTCTTTTTCATATGTATTTCTAGTCATGGCAAATACACACATATCCCTTAATCCGTTTCCATCTACCGCAACACTCGCACTTTCTAACGTACCTTCTAACTTAAAACCTAATTTCTCAGGTATCGCTCTACTCTTTTTATTTAAAGAATCACAACGAATTTCTACACGGTTTGCTTTCAATTCAGAAAAAGCGTAATCCGTTATACCTTTCGCAGCCTCTACCATATAGCCTTTTCCGCTAAACCTTGTATCAATCCAATATCCGATTTCAAATTGAGGTATATCCCAATTAATACGATGCAATCCGGCTGAAGCAATAAATTCACCTGTTTCTTTCGAAAATACTAGTAATCTTAAATCCTCACGTTGCAAAAATTGAATATGTGATTTTCTAATACTTTCTTCTACTTCTTGCTCTGTTTGCTCTTTTTGTGCAAACACCATCCAAGGTTTTAGTTGTTCTATTGAAGCCTGAATTGCATCATATACAACTTTACCATCTCCTGGTTTCGGCATTCGAATAAAAAGCCTGTCAGTATAAAATTCAGAAGGAAAATCGAATAATAACGGATTCACTGTAAACACTCCCTATATTTCTTTTATATATAATAATATCCATCTCAAGTTATATAGTAAAGAATTTTCTGAATTGAAAACCTTTTACTTATTCACTTCCACCGCTACACGAATTCCAGATTCAATCGCACCTTGAATCCATCCGTGATATAGCGTTGTATGATCTCCAGCGAAGAATATTCTCCCCTCTGGTTTGACAATCGCTGGTTGCAACTCAGATTCTTGACCTGCTTGAAAAAGTGCAAATCCTCCAAGCGCATACGGATCCAATGTCCAGCTTTTTGATATTCCAGATATGAACTCATCATACACTTGACCACCTAATATTGTTGCTAAGTTGTGTAATGCGTAATAAATACGATCACCTTTTGATAAACCATCCCATAACAACGCGTCATAAGACCATGTATAGCTACCTAACATCATAGCCGGTCCTTTCTGCCCAATTCCATAACTTGGATAATAGGCATAACGAATTGGCAAATCTGTTATAATTCTGCCGCCTAATTGTCCTTGTTCTTCCCAAAATCGGCTTTTAAATTGAATTCCTATTTTCGTCGCAGGCATATAATGTAATTCACGAATTGCTTTCCATTTTTCATGAGATATAGAACCAAACGGATCTACTTCTACAAAACGCATTGTCGAAAACGGAATGGTAACAATAACTAAATCTCCTGTAATACTACTATATTCAAAAGTTTCCTCGTTCCGATAGAAAGCTGTCACACCATTATCGTGTTGATGTAGCTTCATTAATTTTTGATTATATATAATATTCTCTTCTAATTGCGGTAAAAATGACTTTGGCAATCTATCGTTCCCGCCCACAATTTCACAAAATCCGCTCTCCTCTTGCATAATGTATAGAAAGCGTAAAGTCTCTACAAACGATCGTTCCAAAAAACCTTCTAAATCTAATAGAACACCAATCATCTCAATTGTTACTGGCGAAAAGTAAGTATTATACTGATAAGGATGATACTTTAAAAATTGCCCAGTAGAGTATCTTCCAAAATCCTTTACTACAACGTCCCAATTTTTTTCTGGGTTCTTTTTTATAAAATTTATAATGGGCTGTACCGCTAACAATAATAATTCCTCTGACGTTTTTCCAACTTCATTCATTTCCACAGGATATCTTAGAATACTTGGATCTTTTTCATATTGTTTTAACGTCGTTTTCCGTCCATTTACGTATATAATATCCGTCTCATTTCTATTAATAAAAGGTCTCACCTGTAGCCCAAATTTTCTTATATATGTCATCGTTAATGTATGCGAATATGGAATCCTCATTGCTCCAACATCTAAATATAATCCGGTATCTTCCATTCTAACCGTTTCTATACGGCCACCTACCCGGTTATTTGCTTCAAAAATTTTCACATCATGTCCTGCAGCCTTTAATAAAGAGGCTGAAACTAACCCAGCCATACCAGCTCCCACTACAATAATTTGTTTTGGGCTTGTCGTCTTATTCAATCCTTTATCTATAACTTTTAACGCTTCATCCATTTCAGTGTTATACATTATATCTTTCTGCACAATTCCACCCCTTACTTCATCAAATGGACGTTAGTGGTTTAGTGCATTTTATTCATAAATCCCCATAAACATAACACTATTGCAATTTGAATATTCACTAAAAGTACATAAGAGACAGATCTCACTTTTCTTTATACTTCGTATAATATAGCAACTACAAAGAAGGAGTGGTTAAAAATGAAACATACCTATGACTATGATGCTACAAAAAAACATTTAGAATTAAAGAAACAAAACTTATGTAAAAAACTTAGCAATATGACACTATCTGAAAAAGAACGTGAACAACTAAAACGTGAAATTGACAACTATGAATATATTTTAAATCTAGTCGAAATGAATCATTATGAACGCGGATTTTCTCGTTAAAAGCGGAAATAAGATTATCCGCTTTTCATTTTGAGCATTTCACTACGCATTTTTCATAAGTAAATATATAATAGGATGTACATTAAGATTGAGAGGTATATTCTATGATCAAGTTAAGTGTATTAGACCAATCACCTATTTCAGATGGTAGCACAGCAGCCCAAGCTTTTTCACATACAGTTACGCTTGCACAAGAAGTTGAAAAACTCGGATTCACACGTTTTTGGGTATCCGAACATCATAATTCCGTAAGCTTAGCTGGTTCAAGTCCAGAAATACTTATTTCTCATATTGCCGCAAAAACGGACCGTATTAGAGTCGGTTCAGGTGGTGTTATGTTACCGCATTATAGCCCATATAAAGTTGCTGAGAATTTCCGTGTTCTAGAAGCATTGTATCCGAACCGCATCGATCTCGGTGTTGGTAGAGCTCCTGGTGGTATGCCAATAGCAACTCGCGCACTTCAAGAAGGGAAAATGGTCTCACTTGATCAATATCCAGAACAAATTGCAGACGTTGCAATGTACTTACATGATCAAGTACCAGAAAACCATCACTATGCAAACTTAAAAGCCACTCCAGTTATCCCAACGTCTCCTGAAATGTGGATGCTCGGTTCTAGCGGAGAGAGCGCTAAAATTGCTGCAAACAACGGAGCTTCTTTCGCATTTGCACAATTTATTAACGGCTTCGGAGGCCCTGAAGTTATGAGGGCTTACCAAGAACAATATCAGCCTTCATTTTTAGGAGATAAGCCTAATTCAATCGTTGCCATCTTTGTTATATGCGGAGAAACAAATGAAGAAGCGGAAAAAATTGCTTCTAGTTTAGATTTATCAATCTTATTATTAGAGCAAGGAAAACGAACTACTGGTACACCTTCTATTGAAACTGCTCAAAATTATTCATACAGCGCTTATGATTTATTCCGTATAAAAGAAAATCGTCAACGTATGATTGTTGGTGATCCGTCTTCTGTAAAAGAAAAAATAATAAACTTAAGCAAAGCATACAATACTGACGAATTTATGATTGTCACGATTACTCATCAATTTGAACATAAATTAAAGTCTTATCGCTTATTAGCAAATGCTTTTAATTTATAATTCTAAAAAGAGATGTATCACATGTGATGCATCTCTTTTTCTTACTACTTATTGTTTTCATTTCCTATATATTCAATAGCTTCTTTTAATAGCTCTTCAAAGTTAATAGGATAATCATGATCTAAGTCAGGCACAACTTTATACTTATGTTCTATATTCTTCTCTCTTAATAGTTGTACAAATTGCTGCGTGGATTCGAAACAATCTTCATCTTGATCCCCGCATACTATATATCCTTTTATATGTTTATCCTGCAGCACTCTTAACAACTCATCCCATTCTTCAATCTCGGGAAGCCATGGTGCCATAAAAACAAAACCATCTACATTTATATCTTGTTGTAAAATCGTATATAAAGCTACTCTCGCCCCTGCAGAAAAACCACCAATGATTACACTTTCTACTGTATGATTTTCTATAAACTTATTGTAATGCTCTTTTAATTCCTCTTTCCCTCTCTCTATATCATCCCAAACAAATCCATCTGAAAACTCAATTTGTGAAGACTGTGGTAAAGCTAACATATAATCTTGTGTCAACACAGATTTCCAATATGGTTCTACTATTTGTATATTTTCTTGGTCACCGTGCAATGTAAGTAGTAGATTTCCCTCTTTCTTGCTGTATATATATTTCACATCTGGTCTTTCCTTTTTATGTGCTAATTCTTCTCTTTCTTTACATAATTGCACCATTATATGAAATTCTTCAAATTTATGTAGTGATTTTAAATCTTCGTCGGAAATTAAATACTCATTTCCATACCAGAATCCCTTTTCTATAATGGCCTCTCTCATTAAATGTAATGCTTCTTTTTCAAGTCCCGATGCACTTGCGAGTGCATACTTAAAATTATATATTTGCGCCTCATTCCCTATTACACCTGTAGCGTTTTCCATTATATAATTGTACGCTTCAAAACTTCCTTTATTTGCATAACAACGTAACGTTTCATTTAATAATTGAATGTAAGTCATGCTATTTTTCATGTACCAATTCCCCCGAAACCTTTTATAATATTTTTTGCGAATCTTTATACCACTTTGTATAACCCACGCTAACAATACCTTATTCTCAAAATGATGCTTAATAGTTACTCTTCCCTGTCCAATACATTTAGTATAAATAATAATAGACTGAAAAATCAATATTTTAACAAATAAAAAAAGACAACAATATATGTATTGTTGTTTTCATTACATCTACCCGCTCTTTTGTTTTTTTCTATCTGGTTTACTTGAAACTAAATAATGTTTTTCTGAAATATATAAGTCTCTTTTTAAGCTACGATTTAAGTAAGGTCCTAGCTTCATTCCGCATATGAGGCGATCTTCGCTACCTTCAACAATTGGGAACATTTCTTTTTCTGTTACGTATTGGTCTACTGCTTTTTGTACGACATCAATTTCTTTCACTAGGCTTAAATTTTCTGCTGTATGTTCAAATACCTCAAGCGTTTCCTTCGTTATGAGAAAATCATTTGTTGGAAATGCAGGTAAATACGGTTTTAACAAATCATAATTTACTGTATAATCTTCATTTACTAATACTGTATAAACGATATTAGCATTCGTTTCTAAAAACTGAGCCATCGCTTGTTCTAATTCATCTTTCGTAATTTCCCGCTCTTCTTTTCCAGTTCTGAAAAAGCGAAACATCGCATCGCCTCCTTTTTACTATATTATAGCATAAAAGAAAACTGAAAAATCATAAAAAAACCCATTGAAATAATTTTTCAATGGGTTTCTATTATATTTATCGTTATTTTAAGAATGCACTTAGCATCCATACATGCTGTTCTAATGTTGTATGAATTGCTAACAGCATGTCAGCTGATGTTTCATCGCCAGCTTCACCTGCAACTTCCATACCTTCTTTTAATTCTTGAATAAGTGCAGAATAATCATTCACTAATGTTTGCACCATTTCTTCTGCAGATTCTTTGCTTGTCCCTTCACTGACACTAGATGTTGCGAGATATTCTTTCATTGTCGCTAATGGTTTACCTTCTAAAGCTAAAATACGTTCTGCTAACTCATCAATATACGTTCCAGCCTCATTATAAAACTCTTCAAATTTCTCATGTAATGTAAAGAAGTGTGGCCCTGTCACATACCAGTGATAATTATGTAGTTTCACATATAACACATTCCAGTTTGCTACCTGCTTGTTTAATACTTCAACAACATTTGTTTTCGTACTCATACACTCACTCCTCTTATCATTTTGTAATGTTTATCTTTTAATAACCTAATTACATTTTACCATACATTCCCTTTCCTTTCGAACAATTGGCTTATATGTAACAAAGTTTTAACACCTTTAATGCTTCCCTAATATCATTAAATTCATGTATTTTTTCAAACACTTCATACGTCTAATTGTCCAAGCTCATACATATGCATAATAGTACATCAAGCTCATCATAGTAGAAAGAGGGATAACATGGACAATCAACAATGGCAAGTAGCAAAGAAAGTAGCCGCTACTTATATCGGAACTGTCGTTGGAGCTGGATTTGCTACTGGACGAGAAATTGTTGAATTTTTCACAGTGAATGGATTATACGGGACAATTGGCATATGTGTAAGTGGATTTTTTTTTATTTGGCTTGGCACAAAGATGATGTTACTTTCATCACAAATCGGGGCATTTTCAGCGCAAGAATTTAACAAATATTTATTTGGGGATGTATTTGGGAATGTTGTAAACACATTATTATTACTCGTTTTATTCGGCGTAACGAGCGTTATGTTATCAGGGGCTGGTGCAGTATTTGAAGAGCAACTTCGCTTACCAAGACAACTCGGTATTCTTATTACAGTTATCGCTTGTCTCATTATAAGTAGCCGCGGATTACAAGGTGTTTTTGAAGTAAATACACTTGTCGTACCTATTATGATGATTTTTATTATCGGACTTGCTATTACAACCTTTTTTCACGGTACAACTCCTATTAACAACACTATTCCTGCAGAGAGCTGGAATATGAAATGGATTACTAGCCCTATTACATATGTCGCCTTAAATCTTTCTCTCGCCCAAAGTGTTCTCGTCCCATTAGCCAGTGAAGTAAAGGATCGAAAAGCTATTTTTTGGGGTGGGATTTTAGGTGGTGCTGGACTTTCTTTAATTTTATTATGCAGCCATTTAGCAATCTTATCAGTCGATCAATTTTACCAATATAACATCCCAATGGCTGAAGTCATAAGAAGATTTAATGCAACTTTTCACTTCTTTTTCGTTCTCATTATTTTCGGTGAAGTTTTCACAACTTTAGTTGGTAATGTGTTCGGAATGACAAAACAGATGCAATCTATTACTGGGTGGAAAAATAACAATATTATTTTCTTCATTTTACTAATTAGTTATTGCTTTAGCTACATCGGTTACAGTGACTTACTTCACATTCTATATCCTATCATCGGATGGGTAAGTATTGTTATACTGCCAATCATTGCGTTTAAACAACTTCAAAAAACATAAAAAAGCATCCATGTTATTGGATGCTTTTTTATGCTCATTCACAATCATCACATACTTCCCAATACGGTCCCATTTCTAATGCTAAATATGGCTTTAACTGCAACCGAATCATTCGACTAGGCATGCGCTCTAAAACAAATTGAATACCTTCTTCATCTTCGTCTAATTCAACTTTTGAAATCGCAATTCTTTGCATAGTCGTAATGGGAATTCCATCTTTATATAAAGTGATTTTCACCTCATCGTATTCATTAAAATATAATTCGACACTCATTTGATTTTTCAGTATTTCATCAACAATTTTAAATGTATTATTTTGTTCTTGGATTATATATTTCCATCCGCCTCTATCTTCTTTCGGAGCTGTTTGAAATAATGTCTCCAAATCCTCGTATAGCATAAGATAACCCCTCTCTTACTAAAAAACGATGAGTATTTTATATACCCTTTATCTCTATCACTATCCATAGCTATTGTACCATATATCAACGTTCTTACCGTATTCATTTGCTTCATACATACTTATAAAATAACTAATTCTATCTCCATTATTATGTATATTACCTCATTACTCCATACACTCTTACAAGTTCAAATAACGACAGACTTTAATCCATGCAAATATTGTCTACTCTCTGCTTTTATTAGCTCACAGCATTCACACTTTTACATATAGTAAGACTACCACAAATAAAAAAGGAGAGTGACTTATACCACTCCCCTCAAAAGACCTTCCCTATAGCTGCTAAAACTAATACGATTATTAAAATTGCAAATAATAATGAGACAATGAAACTAAAAATAGGTAACGCTTTCTTTTCATTCTTCTTAAATAGTAACTTTAAACTAAGAAAAATATTTACTGGTACAAATATAAAATAAAAATATTTAACAATTTGCACCGAGCTATTCGAAAGTGTTTTTAATATAAACACTTCAATTAGAAAAACAATAAAAAATGAAATACTTAGCCAAAATGAGACGTAACTAAGCCAAGAATGTCTTTTTGTCCCCCAATACACTCCCATAATACTCTCCTTTTATTTGTATTCTATACGTTAATAATTATACACAAAGCTAACAAATACCTCTATTTTTCGACAAACATTATGCAAAATACCATTTTAAACGTCATAAAGGAAGTTTACATCTCCATTTGATTTTACACAATAAAACAGACTACCCTCTATTGGCATAATGCTACTAGAGGTAGTCTGTTCTCTATTAGACTTTAAATCTGTCAATTAGTCCTTGCAACTCTTCAGCCATTTGAGATAACGTGCCTGCTGCAGATCCAATTTCCTCCATCGAAGCTAGCTGTTCTTCAGCTGAAGCCGCAACATTTTGTGTGCTTGTCGCATTATTTTGTGCTGTCATTGCAATTTGTCCTACCGAAATAGATACTTCATTTGCCCCTTTTGACATTCCATTAGCCGTTTCAACCATCGTCTTAATTTGATTAGCTATTTCATTTGTAGATTGTAAGATTTCAGCAAAGTTTTGCTTCGTTTCATTTGCGATAACAAGTCCAGATTGAACTTCCTCATTTACATGATTCATAGATTTGACTGTCTTACCCATATCATCTTGTATTTCACATATTAATTTACTAATTTCACTAGAAGATACGCTAGACTGCTCTGCCAATTTACGCACTTCATCTGCAACAATTGCGAAACCTCTTCCATGCTCACCGGCTCTTGCGGCTTCAATCGCCGCATTTAGAGCTAGAAGGTTTGTTTGATCTGCAATATTTTGAATTACTTCTAAAATATCACCAATTTGTTTTGATTTATTATTTAGTAATTGTATAACTGCATCTGATTGTGAAACCGATTCTGCAATAGACTGCATCTGGTTTACTGTTCTTCCTACTAGTTTCCCACCATCTTCTGCTTTTTCACGAGTATGTGCAGAAGCCGTATTAATAGATGATGAACTATTTGCTACATGTTGAATTCCTTCCGTTACATCAAACAGTAACATAGCGCCATTTTCTACGCTTGTTGTTTGCGTCGTTGCCCCACTTGATATTTCATCCATTGCGATTGTGATTTGCTCAGTCGCTTCACTTGCTTGCCTTACACTTGCAGTTAGCTCTTCTGATGCCGCTGCAACATGCCCAGCTGAATCGTTAATTCTTCCAATTAACGTCCGTAACGAATTCGTCATCTCATTAAAGCCTTTAGCAAGTTGGCCGATTTCATCATTAGAATGAATTTCAATTGTTTGCGTTAAATCCCCTTCGCTTATTTCTTTAGAGGTAACAACTAATCTCTTTAAAGGCTTCGTAATTGAAAGTGTTACAAAATAAATAAGTGCCCCGCCTACTACTAATGAGATAAGCATAACAATTAACATATTATAAAATACAGGTTGAGCAGCTTCAATTACTTCACTTGAGTACATCGTCCCACCAATTTTCCAACCTGTTTTTACATTTGTAGCAAATACCATATTCTTTTCACTACCGCCATAAGAATATGAAAAAGCACCGTGATTATCTTCATAAATTTTCTTTGCCCAAGAATCAGCCGCTTTTTCCCCTGATTTTTCTTGTGGATGAGCAATTATTTTTTGCTTTCCATCTAAAATGAAGGCATATCCTTTTTTACCAATATTAATTAACTTTGATGTTTTTAATAAATTATCTAAACTTAAATCTAGCGCAACAACTCCATTTTTATCTTCTGTTTGTTTTGCGATTGTTACGACAATATGTCCATTTCCTTTTGCCTTATATGGCTCAGTAACAACAATACCACCTTGTTTTGCAACCGCATCTTTATACCAAGAACGCTCTGTTGGATCATAGTCTGCTGCCATTTGTATATTTGGTTCTTGTACAAATTTTTTATCATTTCCGGCAACATATACTTGTTCAATATCTTTATTTAAATTTATATATTGAGATAACATTTTTCTTAATTCATCCTGATTATCTCCTTGATACATATTCCCCTGAATCACCCGTGCAAAATTATTCACATCATTAAATTTTGCATCAATCATTTGATTGATTAAATTATCCAGTATTTTTATATTGTCGTTGGCACTACTCTTAATTTGCGATTCAAAATTCTTTTTGGCTGTTTGATAAGACATGCCTCCGATAATAGACACAGCCGCAATTAAAATTACAAAGAATGAAATTAATAGCTTTTTTGCTACTTTCATATCACGAAACAAATTTAATAGTTTACCCATTATGAACCTCCTAATTTTCAAATTTAAAAGTTAAATTGAGTTAATTATGAATATTTCCCAATCCCTAATTATTATTTTCATAACCTATTATGATGAATACTTTGTAAAGTTTAAACAATTAATTTCCCTTTGTCTATATATATAAATAATATTATTATAAAATTTACAAATAGAAAAAACCAAAGGGGCACCCTTTGGTTTTTACATTTTTTTATGTTGTTTAGAAAGTTTTTTCCACTTATCACGCTCTGCTCTGGCAAGGATTGCATCTTGTTTTCTTATAAAATACGCCAGTTCTCTTTGTAATTTTTTATAGCTTTTCAAACGATCTATCGTAATAAGTCCGTTTTCAATTGCACTATACACCGCGCACCCTGGTTCATTCTCATGCTTACAATCACGGAAACGGCATGTTGTCGCAAGTTCTTCAATATCAGAGAATGTTGTTTGAATCGCTTCGCTTCCTTCCCAAAGTTGCAATTCCCTCATACCGGGAGTATCAATTACGAGAGCGCCACTTGGCAATTGAAATAACTCTCGATGCGTTGTCGTATGCCTTCCCCTACTATCCTCCTCACGTATATCTCCCGTTTTTGCTACCTCAATTCCTATTAGCGCATTTAACAAAGTTGACTTTCCTACCCCTGATGACCCAACTAAAGCAATTGTTTTCCCTGAAGAAACGAATTGTTTCAACGAATCAATACCTGTATGCTCTAAACTATCAACAACAAAAATAGGAACACCAATTGCTATAGCTTCCGTTTCTACAATTTTTTGTTCTATATCATTACATATACTACTCTTTGTTAAAACAATAACTGGCATAGCGCCACTTTCATACGCTAATAATAAATAACGTTCCATCCTTCTAACATTAAAATCATGATTAAGTGCATTCACTAAAAATAAATAATCTACATTTGCTGCTATAATCTGTTCTTCTGTTCTTGTTCCAGCCTCTTGTCTTGAGAAAGAGCTTCTTCGCTGGAAAATACGATGAATAATCGCTTTCTTTTCATCTTCTATTTTCTTTATATACACCCAATCACCAACTGCTGGATAATCGCCTTTCGTAACTGCTTCATGCCGAAACTTCCCAGACAGTTCTGCCATATATTCACCATCATTACAAATAATTCGATATATATGCTTATGCTCAAGTAAAATACGCCCTACTTCAAAGTTCTCTACAGCTTGTTCCTCAAAAAAAGAATCCCAGCCATACGATTCTAAAATATTTTGATTCAAATTGATATCCTCCCTAGTTTGTACTAAGTGGAAGGATTGCGAATTACCTTATATAATATCGCCCTTTCCATCCACCTTTGTATTTGGTTGATTATTCATATAAGTTATTTTCGCCATAATACATCACCCCGTTCTTATTTTAATTATTCTCATTATATGGAATTCTCCTATAAAAAGCTACATTATTTTACGTAATTTTCAAATAACTTGTTTTTGAGCATTCTAATTTGTCCTCGGTGACTAATTTCATCTTCTAGCACATGATACCAAAGATAGTGCTGGTTATATATTACACCGTTAGGCCACTTTCTTTCTGACATGAGCCACTCATCACTTTGTTCACTTAAATACTTCAGAGATTCTTCTCGAACACTTTGTAGAAGTTGTACATAATACTGTATTTCATGACCACGGATCGCTCTACCTGCTTCCCCTAAATACAGTGCATCTTCCCATATTTCTAATTCTTCTTTTGTAAAGTCACGATTTTGAAATGAAAAAAGCTGATGAACTTTTTCAATAGCTGCTATATGCTTTAATAAGGCGCCAATTGAATTTCCGCTGCTCTGCATAATTAAATCTAATTGCTCAACTAATAAATTTTTTACTTCGCCTAATGTTACAGCCCTCGTATGCTCCAGCATGCTTACTAATTCCCCTATAGTTTTTGTATAACCATCTACACTTCTTATTTGATAATCTATCTTCATATCACGCACCCCTTTCTGCATTCATATTATTGTAAAAATGATTCATATAATAGACTGAAACCTTTCGAAATTTTCTGTTATAATTAAATTGAATACAAAATATACCCAAACAAACTTTCTCAATATGCTTATATGAAATATTAAAAGGAATCAATATAAAATAATCGAATCTTATTCACTAAAAGGAGTGGATTCGATGGAAATGTATCAATGGCTAACCGCTGTTCTCGTTGGTGGCATTACCGGCTTCGTTTCCCATCTAATCAATAACCAAGGTAAGTTATTGCTTCCACGCCGTTTGAAAACATTTTTTCATTTTGGATTTTTAACTGACATTTTTACTGGTAGCCTAGCCGCACTTCTTGGGCTCGTTTTATTCGATGTCACCGCAATAAAAGAAATTATAAAAGTATCCATTGTAACTGCTATTTCCGGTCAAACTTTCTTACTACATCAAGCTCTTGGTGGCGAACAGGCTAAAAATACGCAAATTGGGAAAGCTGATGAGAAGATTCAAGAAATTGACAAATTATTGCGACGTTAGTGTATACTTTCTTTTAAAATTATTGTTATAATGAGAAATAAATATTTTCTATTGCGTCGTTTGTCAGGAGAAAGGGTGTTTCGTATGACAAAAAAGAAAATAGAAGATTTCTTAACAAACTCCGAAAAAGAGGAACTGCTAGAAAACTATAAATGTTTACGAGAAGCCCGCACAAAAAGCGAAGCTAACTATTTTGGTGAAGCAGTAAACCATCTATTAAATAAAGCAAAACAACGAATTATTAAAGATGCAGGTATACATGATGAAAATGCTGCAACTGTTCAATCAAAGAGAAAAGCACTGTTTTAGCTACATTAGCTAAAACAGTGCTTTTTATTTAGAATTTTTTTCTTTCCATGCTATATTCTCTCTGCCTTTATCTTTCCATTTTTACAGTTTCAAAAGTCATCTAGACCTAAAGATCAACCTAATAATATTAGCCCACGCAAACCATTTTAATAATAGATAAAATAATTGAACTAGTAATGCTACAAACTAAATAAGTTTATTAAATCGCTTCTTTTAAATCTGAATGCGGATTTGGTCCGTATTGATTGTCATTTTCTTCACTTTCAATGATAAAAAATACAAGTAAAACAACGCTACCAAACGGTACAAAATTTAATAGTTGCCACCATCCCGTTTTCCCAATATCATGTAATCGTCGTGCACCAACCGAAAAACTTGGTATAATCATTACTAACATAAATAGCAACGCAATAATAGCAACTAACACCTCTGAAAATGATGATAAAAATAACAGTAGCCAAAAAATTACGATATTGGATAAACTAAAAATCCAGTACTCTTTTCGCGTAGCTCTACCACTAAAATTCCCATAATTCTTTAGAGCTTTCAAATACCATTGCATTTAAACCTCTCCCTTTTATCCCCAATAAAATTAAAATATGTAATTATTAACAGATAAGTAGAAATATAACACAACATTTATGTAAAATCCATATCCCCATCTAAATTGCCCTCTATTTAAATAGTTTTTTCCTTCGGCATTTTTCACATTACTTTCACATCTATTTCACAAATATAAGTAGTCCGATATGCTAAACTAAGTATATCCTTTTCCAAGGAACTATATGCCGATATATAAATCCCTATCTTTATAGGGATTTTTATTTTTTGATTCCTCATAACTTTGTTACAATACATTTCTTCTACTATTTCTATACTTTTAGTAACTACTTTAATTAAAAGCACATTCATGTATTCACACTCTTATTAATTCTGATTTGCGAAATATTTATACAAGCTTTATGATGCAATTCCTGTTTCACTACTTTCAGTAAGTTTTTCACTTTTTCTAAACAAAAATAAAGCTCCTATATATAGTAAAGTAGTAAAACTACCTATAAGTATAAAATTGTGAGATACTGCAAATAACATTCCTGCTATTGCCGCACCAATCATTTGACCAATATACATAGAAGCATTTGCAAGCGCGGCTCCTGTTCCTCTTGCTACACTAGATATGTTTTGTAAGTGCCTCATCATTAATACAAACAAAATTCCTGTCCAAAAAAACAAAGCAAAGAACGATAACTCCACCAATACAATGCTCTTTACATGTGGAAGTAATACATATAGCACTGCTGTAAATATAATTCCACCATAGAAAGAAAGGTTATAACCAATTTTATTTACGATTCTAGGACCAAAAATATTACCAGTTAAATTTCCTAACCCTAATACGAGCATAGCTGTACCTACTTCATGAACTTGTAAGCCAAATTGAATGGAAAGCCATACACCAAAAAATGAAAATGCAGCAAAATTTCCGGTTTGAAAAACAAAGTATGCAAAATAAGAAAGTGAAACCTTTGAATCTGTAAGTAATTGTTTATAACGCTGTAAAATCGCTTTTTTATTTCCACCTATATGAACCGACTGTATTTCTGGTAATACAACATAAATAAGAATGACAAGTAGTGCTGATAATATACCAATGAAATAGAATGGGATTGTATAATGTATCGTTGCTAAATAAGCTCCCAGTGGCAGCCCTAAAATTTGAGAGATTGATAACCCTGCTGTTGCAACCCCAATTGCTTTCACAATTTGCTTCTTCTCTATAAGGAGCGGAATAGATGCCCACACTTGTGGAGATACAAAAGCTGCACTTACACCTGCTAAAAATCTAAATGTTAGCATCCATAAAAAACTCGGTGCAATTCCACACAAAAACGTACTTATTGCAAAAAAACTCATACCTAGTACCATCACTTTTTTTCTGTTTAATCCATCTGATATAGGACCAGCAATAAGCGCAAATCCAGCATACCCTAAAGCATACGAACTCACCATCCATCCTGACAACTCAGTTGAAACATGATACACCTGTTGCAATGTCGGCAACAGTGGTGAAATTAAGAAAGTATCTGTACCGATCATAAACATTATCATAAAAAATACAGCTAGTACTCTGTTCATTTAGACCTTCTCCTTATATAAACAGAGGGTACTCTCCCTCTTTTTCACTAATCTTCTAAAATAGATTGGATTTCTTTCATGACTCTTTCATTCAATGCAACGTCTACCGCTTTCACACTTTCTCTTACCTGCTCTGCCCGCTTTCCACCAGGTATAACAGTATCAATTCCTTCTTTATTTAATAACCATGCTAACGCTAAATGAGACACTTCAATATCATTTTCTTTAGCTAGCCCTTTTAACTTATTCACTTTCTTAAAGTTACTCTTATATGTATTTTCTTCAAATAGATTTACACTTTGGCGCCAATCGACTTTATTCAATTTGAAATCTTCTGTATATTTTCCGCCTAACATTCCAAAAGCAAGAGGTCCATACGGAATAAATGAAATACCCGCTTCTATACAATACGGCAAAAGTTCTTCCTCAGCCGTACGTTCTAACATATTGTACGGTGATTGTACAACATCTATATAACCATGTTGGTTCGCTTCTTTTAATTGTTCTATGTTTACGTTCGATATTCCAATTGAACGAATTTTCCCTTCTTCTTTTAAACGAGTAAGCTCTCCAATTGAATCTATGTAACTTGTTTCAGGGTTTGTAAAATGTAAATAATATAAATCAACATAATCAGTCTGTAATCTTCTTAAGCTATTTTCCACAGCATTTCTTAAATAACTTGGTTCATTGTTAATATAAGTTTCTCCATTTAACAACGGTTGAATTCCACCTTTTGTAGCAAGTATAAACTCATGACGTTTTCCCTTTAATACTTCTCCTACTAATTCCTCTGATCTACCGAAACCATATGAATCTGCTGTATCAAAAAATGTAATCCCTTGCTGAATAGCTTCTTCTACTAATTGCTTTCCTTCTTCTTCATTCACATTAGCATATAAATTATGTCCCCCTACTGCATTTGTACCTAAACCCAGCCTTGAAATATTTAGTCCTGCCTTTTGCAATTTTGTATACTTCATTTTTTCTCCCCCTATATTTCTATTGTTCGAATATTTTCGAACAATAGAAATATACCACTTTATATGTTATAGTGCAAATATCTTAACTTATACAAGTAGGTGAAATATGCGTACACTCTATCATCCAAATCGAGAAGAAATTCAATTTTCTTCTGTCTTATATGCACTTAGCGATCAAATTCGTTTACAAATTGTAAATATGTTACTAGAGAAAAGTGAACAATCTTGTGGTGCTTTAAACATCCCTATTGCGAAATCAACTTTATCTCACCATTTCAAAGTTTTACGTGAGTCAGGTGTTATGTACACGCGCCTTGAAGGAACACAACGTTTCATTTCAATTCGTGAAGAAGATTTAAATGCTAGATTCCCAGGTTTATTAGATGTGATAATACATGCGACAGAACCATACTAAACAACATCTCATATTCATATGAGATGTTGTTTTAATATGGCTATTCTTTTAATAAATCTAATAATCCATTCCCTTCGGATGTACGTTCATACCCTAAAGGTACAGTTCTTTTAATAAGTTGTGCATATATTTCCGGCTCTGATAACTTTCGACCGTATTCTTGCTCACACTGTTTAATGAGCAAGGCAAGCGCTCCAGCAACATGCGGCGTCGCCATGGAAGTTCCACTTAACACTGCATATTTCCCATCTGGATACGTAGATAATATTTCATCACCTGGCGCTACTAGATCAATTTCTTGATTTGAATTACTAAAACATGTGATTTTCCGTTCTAAATTGACAGCGCCGACTTCAATTACTTCCGAGTAAGCACCTGGGTAATCTAGTTCCTCTGTATTTTCATTACAATCTCCATTATTCCCAGCAGCACATACGACGAGAACATCCTGCTTTACCGCATTTTGAATTGCTTCATGTAATTCTGGAACATCTTGCGGACCACCAAGTGACATTGAAATAATTCTCACTTTCTCTTGATTCGGCCCTCTCCAATTTACAGCATAATGAATTGCCTCAATAATTTGCTCGTAACTTCCAGAACCATCTCCCGCTAAAACTTTTAATACTAACATTTTAGCAAGTGGTGCAACTCCTAATACACCGACACCATTTTCAGTTGCTGCAATCGTCCCCGCGACATGAGTACCATGTCCGTTATTATCAAGATACACATTTGGATCAGCTTCATAATCTTTTGTGAAATTTCTTCCGCCGATAATACGATCTTTTAAATCTATATGATTAGTATCACACCCTGTATCTAATACGGCAACGACTACATCTTGCCCCTTCACACTCTTTTCCCATACTTGCGGAGCGTGAATCAGTTGTACACCTGGTGGAATTTCATTTACTTGTTCTACAACTTTATTTACGATAAATGGAATCAATTGTATACCTTTTTGTTTATTCACTGTACTACTCATCGTAATCCCTCCTGAAAATGTATTATTTTCATTTCAGACCACTTTTGAATACGTGTAAATGTAACATTCGTTTTATTCTTTTTGTTTTCCTTCTTTTCAAATATTTCTCAACATCATTTACTAACTCTATACTACTTTTGTATTTCCCCTATGATTTATAGGAAATAACAGCCTGGGTCATTCAACTAATAACCAAAATAAAAGGACCAATTAATGGTCCTCTTACAGTCTTTTAAAAGAATGATATGTAATTTGAAAAATAATATAAATTAAGACTAAACCTCACTCTTGTTTAAAAACTTTTCTATTTCTTTTACTAAATATTCCGCTCCCTCTATCCCAACAGTAATATTTCCATTTGCTAATGATATGTTCTGCTCTGAAACATCACCTGTGATTTGGCAAGCATTGTAAGGTTGATATTTTTGTAAAATGATTTTATCTGCTTCTACAAAAATTTCAAGCGGTGATTTGATTTGTATTCCCAATACATCGCGTAATTCTTTAGGGATAACAATTCGTCCTAATTCGTCTACTTTTCGAATAACTCCTGTTGCTTTCATATTTCTCCCCCCCTTTCTCTCTATTAATTTTTTTCACCTCGCTTTTTCCATTTTATCACTTTTTGACAATACTTGCCTCTTTTTAGAAAATTTTGTACTCGAGTTAAAAAAACACATTTAATGCATACGTAATCTCTCTTTCAATTGTTTTACATAACGGGATCTTATAAGTAAGAAGTATACAACTTGAATACCTATGAAAATACTTAATACAACTGTATTTTCTTTAAACAATGAGTACTCAAACATTTGCCCTAACGCCGTTAAGGCTACTGCCCCATGTAATGTTGCAACACCAATTGGAACGAAGAATAAAAGCGCCAATCGAATTGTAACTACCTTCGATAATTCCCTACTCGTCAATCCAACTTTTCGAATCATTTCGAACAAGCGAACATCATCCTCCAAATCGGAGAATAAACGGAAGTAAAGGAAACTTCCTGCGCAAACGAAAAATACTATACCAATAAAGAAACCTACAAATAAAATCGGTCCTGCAATTTGTAAACTTTGGTTTTGTTCGTACTCTTCCGCACTAAACGTTGACTGTTCTTGATACGGTTTAATTTGATGCGTAAGCTCTTTACCAATTTCAATCTCATCTTTCGTTCTTTCAGTTTTATACATATAATCTTTTGTCTCTATAAATCCATCTTGTAATGAATCATATTGATTATTAGAGATTACATAAACATTTCCTCTTAATATTTTCCCCAATGAAGATGAAGTAACTTTTTTCACCTTTAAACTTTCATTCATATTGGGTAAAGTAATTTCTTTTCTTTCTTTCATCGCTGGCCCTGGTATATCAGCTGACAAAAATACAACCTCTTTATTTGCTACAGTATTAAATGGTTCTTCCGTTAACTTTGCATATTCCTTATAATCTGATTCTTTTATAAAAGTGGCGCTTCTTAACGACTGTTCCTCCGTTTTCTTTGTCGAAATATTAGTTTTTGAAGCTGCTATATTATGTTTCTTTAACCCTTTGTCAATCATTTGTATATGTTGTGATTCGTTACTATTCCCTTGCTTAGAATGGTAATGAAACGCAATTGGTCTCTCCATTATCCCTTTCGTCATGGATGCGAAGCCTACTAATGTCCCTATTGCGGAAAATGCTACAGTAGAAATAATGGTTACAATAAAGAACATTCTTGCGTTATCTCTCATACGATACGCTAAATCTGATAACGTAATAATATTAGTCTGTGTCCAATAGAAACGTTTACTTTTTTTACATAATCGAATAATAAAGACACTCAGCTGCTTGTACAACAAATACGTCCCGATAATAACTACCGTTGTAACAGGAATCATCATAATAAATACCATTGCTCCATGTGATAGAAGAGCTCCTACATAGCCAGCACTAAGCAATACTACTGCTAATATTGAAGAAATGATTGATGCTTTCGGTTCCGGTTTCGCCTCTGCTGATCCTCTAAACAACTTCATAATCTTATTTTTACGAATCATTCCTGCACTAAACAATGATATGATCATAAATAAAATAAAAAACATAATACCCGTTACAACAATTGCTTTCATCGGTATGTAATAGGATAAGGAGATATCTAGTTTCAATATCATCGGAGCGACAAATAGTAATACCCCTGAAAATAACATACCTGAAAGAATACCAAAAATAATTGCCCCTATTCCAATCATAATATTTTCAAAAAAGATCAGACGCTTTAATTGATATTTCGTCATACCTAGCATCATTAAAATTCCTAGTTCACGCTTTCTCGTTTTTAAAAACATTCCCATCGAATATAAAATAAAGAAGAATGTAAATAAGTAAATAATAGACTGTGCAAAAGACATACTTACGAATACGTACTGACCTAATTCTCCTGCACTTAATGCCGGATGAAACGCAAAAAATGAATACACAAAAAAGGCCATAATTGCAAATGCACTACTCAAAAAATAGGCTGAGTATGTCCGTCTATTTCGGGTTACATTCCGATATGCTAGTTCTCTAATGTTCATATTACTTCTCCGCCCTTCTACTATCTATGTTTTTATATTAGTAAAGTGCGGAAATACCTTCCATCGATTCAAATGACAAAAACCTTACATTTTTGAAAGGTTTAAAAAATTGCTTATACGTAGTACTTTATTTATAATGACTACATTCATATTCATACACACATCCTATTGTATATTCGTTAGTTTTGCGAAATAATAAAGGATAGAAGTATGTACCATTATACATATAAACTTATTTACCGCTTTAATATGAATAGGAGGAAAACATAATGACATTACAAGAACAGATTATGAAAGCATTACATGTTCAGCCTGTAATTGATCCAAAAGTTGAAATTCGTAAACGAGTTGATTTCTTAAAGGATTATGTAAAAAAAACAGGTGCAAAAGGATTTGTACTTGGTATTAGCGGCGGACAAGACTCTACATTAGCAGGACGCTTAGCACAACTTGCAGTTGAAGAAATTCGTAACGAAGGTGGTAATGCAACGTTTATCGCCGTGCGTCTTCCTTATAAAGTACAAAAAGATGAAGATGATGCACAATTAGCATTACAATTCATTCAAGCAGATCAATCTGTTGCATTTGATATTGCTTCAACTGTTGATGCTTTTTCAAATCAATATGAAAACTTATTGGGTGAATCACTAACAGATTTCAATAAAGGTAACGTGAAAGCACGTATCCGTATGGTTACTCAATATGCAATTGGTGGACAAAAAGGGCTACTTGTTATCGGAACAGATCACGCTGCAGAAGCTGTAACAGGATTCTTTACAAAATTCGGAGATGGTGGTGCAGATTTATTACCATTAACGGGATTAACGAAGCGCCAAGGACGTGCATTATTACAAGAGTTAGGCGCAGACGAGCGACTGTACTTAAAAATGCCAACAGCTGATTTATTAGATGAAAAACCAGGTCAAGCTGATGAAACAGAGTTAGGTATTACTTATGATCAATTAGATGATTATTTAGAAGGTAAAGCAGTTCCAGCTGACGTTGCAGAGAAAATTGAAAAACGTTACACAGTGAGTGAGCATAAAAGACAAGTACCAGCGTCAATGTTTGATGATTGGTGGAAATAAATTAAACATAAAAAAGAAGCTAATCTTCATTTAGCTTCTTTTTTATATGTTAACGATATACCCCTACTCTTTTCTCCAATAAATCTTGCAGGCAATCTTCATGTTGTTTACAAAATAACGGTGGCATGTCGTCTAACGGGAAAAACTTCAAATCCAACGTTTCATCACCATCTACTTTTTTGTCACCTCCAACTATTGAGAATGAAAAGAACATCACAATTGACTGGGCCTTGTCTCCATTTGGATATGATTGAAAATATTTTGTATACACTCCAATAAGCTCATTTATTTCTACATCATACCCGGTTTCTTCTTTTATTTCCCGGATTGCAGTTTCCGCAGCTGATTCTCCTATCTCCATTGCACCACCTGGAAAGCCCCAAGCGTTAAAGTCTCCTCTTTTTTGCAGTAATACTTCTCCTTCTTTATTAAATACACAACCACCGGCAAAGTTTAAGAAAACATAATCATGTCCTACTTTTTCACGTAATTCTTTTATATAATTCGCCATTCTCATTCCCCTTTTCATACCTCTTCTATCGCTATTTCTTATCTTTTTCAAGCAATTCAATGATTCGATCTAGCTTCTGGTTCATATTAATCACGTGGTGTTTCTTTGCAGCACTGCTTTGTAATACTCTTCTAATAAACAAAGTAAATGATATGAAAAACAAAACGATAAGTCCGATTACTAAACAAGTATATATCAATGTAAAAATATCGCTTTCGAACAAGTTCATTCCACATTCACATCCTTATCCTTTTATTTTATCACATAATTCTTAATATTCAAAAGTAATCAATCAATAAATAAAAAAAGCACCTTTTACAGGTGCTTTTTCCCATTGCTTAATACGTAAATGTAATTGTCGCTAATGAATAACCCGCCAATGCACTATAAGGCGCTACTTGATAAGACACACGCTTTGCACCTTTTGGCCAATTTATTTCATTTAATACTTTCTTTATATCTTGCATCGTCCCATCCATGGACTGCTTATATCGCACTTCTACTTTTTCTGGTTTGGCTGCAAACTGTTGCTGCAACTTTTGCTTAAATTCATTATAATTTTCTGCTCCGTATTCTGCAGATAAGTATTGTAAATTTGTTTCTTTTAACATCTGCTCATATACGACAGTTTTTGAGCTACCAGCTTTTATTTTGTTTGTTAATTCACCAAAATAACTTGTAGTTGCTGCTGGATATTTACTACGATCCCAGTCGTGATCTTTACTTAACTGTTCGTCAGACATGTTAAAATATGAGTAAGTTACACGCCCTGCTTTATCTGGTACTGGATCATCAAATGTAGTATCTAGGTGATACCATTTGTTTTCAATGTTCACTAAATTCCACGCGTGAGCTTGTCCGTTTCCTATGCCTGTTACAACATGGTTTTGAATACCTGCCTCTTTTAACAACTCATACGTTAATAATGTATATCCTTGGCAAACGGCAGAACGATTCGCTAATGCTTCATATGCTGTATACGCTTGATAAGACGTATCATAAGACACATGCTTAACAACGTAATCGTGAATAGCTTTTACTTTCTCATGCTCATCCATCCCTGGTTTTACAATTGATCCAACAATTGATTTCGCCTGAGCTTTTACATATTGAGTTTGTTCTTTTGATTCACGGTATTTTACTTGCAGTGTAAACGTATAGTCCCCTGGCATTCCTTTAATAGAATATCTAGTAGACGCTACATTATATTTTACATACTCATCAGCATCTACAATTTTATTAAACTCACCATACAATTGATCCATAATATTTCTAGCATTTCTATCTTTTGTTTTATATGTGATTGTAATATTTTCTTCTCGATTATCAATCTGTTTTTTTAATTCTTTTCTGAAATCATCTAATAACTTTACATCTGATTGTGCTGTCACTGTAGTCGGATTTGTAGCTGCATAAGATACAGATGACGCTTGCAAGCCTCCCATTACTATAGTTGAACAAAGTGCGGCAGCTGTCACATACTTACTTGTCTTTCCCATCTTGTCACTCCTTATATTCTATAACTATACGAAAAAGTATCGTATAGTTTCAGAGTATACAATACTTTTTCGTATAGGTCATATGAGATTATGCATATTAACTAATTCACATAAAAAGGTTGTTCTTTTTAAAAGAACAACCTTTTTCATTAGCATGTTTGTAATACACAGCATGTATTTTCAAAACGTTGATTTTTCAAATCTTCATTACTAATACAGAAATATAGCATCCCTAGTTCTCCCCAAACCATATTACAATTTTTATGATCTGAATCAATTTGGAATAAAAGAGTCATTTGCTGCGGGTCTACTCCCATATATTCTCCTGTCTCATATAACACTTCTTCTTGTACAGAGAATGGCTCACCAAACATTTGATGGTTATCGTAGTTATCTGGAATTAGCTCTTCAAGTAATTGCAAGAAACGATCTGAATCAGCCTCATCTTCAATGAAAAGTTCTGGTAATTTGTATGTCAGCTCAAAAGTAATTGCACACTGGTTATATTTCGCTTGTATTTCATTTTCTCTTCGTAATTGCTCTACAGGAACATCATAATAAAGTACACGCCCAGCTTCTGTTAGATTCACATTTTCTTCAAAATAATTTTCAATGCAAAAGAAATACAGCATCCCCGTCTTAGGAAGATTGTGATCCATACCAACGTTTTGTAAATCACTTAAGTTAAATTGCGCGATAAATTGTAGTGGATTTCCTTTATGCTTTGGATATTCAAATAAAGCTGGTAGATCAGGAACTCCTCCCATTTTCGAACTACCTATCGCAACAGTTCCCTGCTGCTTTGGCACAACTTTTATACAAGGAAATACAGTATTAATAAGTTCTTCTTTCAAGTGTGTTAGTTCATATTTATCAATTAATACTTCAATTTTTTTATTCATAAATTCTCCTTACATTTACATACTTATTTATATCATAGTACAAAGATTATACTTCATTCTTTACAAAATCAACAAGCCTCCCAAAAACGGGCTTATCCTTCGTACGCGAACAAGTTTAAAAAAGCATACTATACATTGTTCCTACAAACACGATAGTTCTTTAGTTCTTCCAGTACATTTTCCCCTCGTTCATTTTTATTTTTAATATAAGGAGGAATTCCACATGGGTTACGGATATAGTTGCGGCGGTTACGGTTACGGCGGTAGCTGTGGTGGTTGTGGTTACGGAGGTTTCGCTTTATTAATCGTTTTATTCATCCTTCTAATCATCATCGGAGCTAGCTGTTGGGGCGGCTTTGTAGGCTGCTAGTAAACTTAAAAACCATTGCAAAAAAGCACGTACAATACGTGCTTTTTTGCCATTTCCAAATCTTTTATTTGAAAGGAAGTATGTTTAATGAAGATCGATGGTGTTTTTGAAGGAGGCGGTGTACGCGGTATTGCACATGTTGGAGCAATTTGCGCATTAGCCGAAAAAGGTTATGAATGGGAACGTATAGCTGGAACATCAGCTGGTGCAATTATTGCGGCACTTGTAGCGGCAGGATATTCTTGTTCAGAGCTAAAAACGATTATAACTGATATCGATTATAACAAATTTACGAAGAAAACCTTTATTGACAAAATCCCCTTTATCGGAAAAGGACTAAGTGCATGGACTACTCTAGGTATATACTCTAATGTATTTATAGAAGAATGGATTGAAGAATTACTTCGAAAAAAAGGTGTTCATTTATTTACTGATTTACCGGATCTAAACAAACTCAAAATCATCGCTTCTGATATTAGTAATGGTAAAATGGTTGTCTTTCCTGACGACTTACCAAACTACGGATTTTTAAATTATCGCTTCTCTATCGCTAAAGCGGTAAGAATGAGTAGTACAATCCCCTTCTTCTTTGAACCCGTAAAATGGAGAACTCCAAAATGGAAGCAGCCTTGTTATATGGTTGATGGAGGAATTCTAAGTAATTATCCAATTTGGATCTTCGATTCACCTACCACTCCTCGCTGGCCGACTTTCGGATTTCATTTTGTAAAAGATGAGATTCAAGCTGATCCTGCTCACTATAACGAGCCTATTTCCATGTTCAAAGGACTATTTAAAACAATGATGCAAGCTCATGATTTACGTCATTTAGATAAGGAATCAAAAGCAAGAACGATTACAATTCCAACAGGAACGATTACAAGTACTAATTTTGAACTGACAAAGGAAGAAAAAGAATGGCTTTACAATTCTGGTTATAACTCTGCTAATAAATTTTTACAAGCTTGGAACTTTAGGCAATATATCGATGAATATAGAAAAGGAAAGCAAGACCGAAAGACAAATCGATTTTTTCGTCAACTTGACTCATAATATTATTACTTTGCGTATAAATACGAGAACGTTTAACAACTTAATAATAAATAAGTCTAGTAATTTCTTATATATAAATCTAGTAATTTTATTTATTACTAGACTTATTTATTATTATATAATCTCGTACATTGTTTAAGGATACGTTAACCCTTCGGCTTCCTCTGCAGTAATAACTATGTAACGATTTCCCGTTCTTAATCCTAACAGTTCTGCTTTTTCAATCGCTTCTTGCTTCGTCTCCGCATAAGCAGCTAAATATTTTTCTCCATTGATCATTTGGCAAATTACATATTGTTTCATTACTTTCTCCTCTTACTTTTTCATTAGTTGTGCAAGTTTTTTTATACCTATTTCAATTTCTTCTAACGTTGCGTATGAATACGATAGGCGCAAAAATTGATTTGCACTTCTATCATATAAAGTACCTGGGTTTAATAAAACCTTTTCTTGCAGAGCTTTATCAAATAAACTGCGATATGAAATGGTTACTTTTATATGTACCCATATATAAAATCCCCCTGTTGGTTCATGCCAAGTTGCTATTTCACGAAGATATTTATCTAACATTAGTAACATAAAATCTCTTCGTTTTTTCAATTCACTTCTTACAAAGCGCAAATGCTCATCATATAGACCATTTGTAAACCACTCTGCTGCAATTTGCTGGGATATAGTGCTTGAACCATAATCTGTTTGCATTTTTATGTCTGACAATCTTTGAATTACTGGCTCAGGTCCAACAATCCATCCAATTCTTAACCCTGGACTAATTACTTTGGACATGCTTCCAATATGTAGTACGATTCCATTTTTATCATAGGCTTTTAAAGGTTTCGAACAAGGTGCATCAAACCATAAGTCTTGATACACTGCGTCCTCTATAATAGGTAATCCAATTTCATTACATATTTCCATCACTTCTATTCGTCTCTTCGCATTCATACTAAAGTTCGTTGGATTATGAAAAGACGGGATTGTATATAAAATAGATGCATTAAATTGCTTCTTATATTTTGTAATATATGATGTATTTAAACCGTTCTCATCCATTGGTATTCCAATGAAACGCATTCCTGCGGATTGAAAAACATTAAGCGAATATAAATAGGATGGTTTTTCTAATAAGATGGATGCCCCTTTTGGAAGAAGCCCCATAGAGATAAGTTGTAGCGCTTGAATTGCTCCTGAAACAATTAATATAGAGTCAGGAGATACACATATACCATGCCCCTTTAAGTATTCGGAAATCTTTTCCCTTAAATAAAAATTTCCTTTCGGCTCTTCATACCCAAGCGTCACATTTGACTTTAAAAGCTTATTCATAATTTCTTTCATCTTTTTCTCAGGTAAGAGACTCGGCGCGAGCTCACCTGTTCCTAATCGAATTACATGTGGATAAAATTCAGCTTGATTAATCTCCTGAATAGCTGGGAGATTCGGATAATGAAGTCCTGTTTCTACATAAGACTGCCAATTAGGCGGGGGTGCGTAAGTTGAAGCATTCTCATTATTATTTACAACAATTGTTCCTTTCCTGCCATTCCCTTCTATGTATCCCTTTGCAACTAGTTCACCGAAAGCCATTACAATTGTGCTTCGATTCACACCAAATGTATGTGCCAAATCTCTTTGTGAAGGTAATTTCGTTCCAACGGTCCATTCTCCATTAACGATCCTTTCTTTTATATACGTTTCTATTTGTTTATACAGAGGAGTCGCTAGAGACATATTCGGTTTCCAAACGAATCTTTCCATTATATCACCTTATATTCTTTTTGGTTGGTAACCTCCCCAACCATATGGATGGATACAAATTTTCATTTCTTCTATACAATATACACTATCATAATGAATTAAAATAGGAGGTAATATGATGAGTGAAGCAATTATTCATGGTATCATTCTTGCATTTGGACTTATCATTCCATTAGGTGTACAAAATGTTTTTGTCTTTAACCAAGGTGCGAGCCAACCAAACATTTGGAGGGCAGCCCCTGTAGTATTAACTGCCTCTATATGCGATACGTTACTCATATTGATTGCAGTGCAAGGTGTCTCCCTTGTACTCCTTACTTTTTCTTGGCTAACTAACTCGTTATATATAATTGGATTTTTCTTTCTCCTATACATGGGCTTTGTTATTTGGAGAAGTAACCCTTCCAACGATGTAAAACAAGAAAAAAGTATGCCCTTAAAAAAGCAAATCCTTTTCGCAGCATCCGTTTCGTTATTAAATCCACATGCTATTTTAGACACAATCGGTGTAATTGGAACAAATTCTATTCAATACATAGGAAGTGAAAAATGGGCTTTCACACTTGCAACTATTATCGTTTCTTGGATTTGGTTTATAAGCTTAGCGTTAGCGGGGAAATTTCTAAAAAGACTAGACTCAACCGGAAAGACAATTTTATTATTAAATAAATTTTCTGGTCTCATCATATGGGGTGTCGCGCTTTATATGTTAAAACAAGTTATTTATTCTTAATGAACGAAAGAGAATTGCATGTTACTCAAAACATCATGCAATTCTCTTACAAATTATGAAGTAGGCTCTGGTTTCTGTTTTACCGTCTTTGCATCCTTTGCTGGTTTAATCCAAATGATTGCTATGACAGCACCAATGGCAGCGAAAATACTTGTCAAATAAAACACTTCATGGTCCGCCCCTTTCATGAAAAAAGAATATAAAGGTGGTCCAGCTGCTACACCGATAAATCGCATTGAACTATAAAATGACGTAACCGTTCCCCTTTGCTCCTTTTCAATTCCTTGTGTAATGAGGGCATCTAAACATGGGAGTGCCATACCAATCCCTATCCCCATAATAACGAGACAAAGAAGTAGTAAATAAATCCCTTTTATAAATAAAGGAATGATGACTGACGCAGCTGCCATTAAAAAACCAATATAAATACACTTCTTCATAACATTTTGATTATCTCCAATTTTTTTACCGGCCATATATGAACTAATTGACAGTACAAGTAACGGGATAGCAAGCACACACCCTTTCCATATACCATGAATGTCATACTTTGATTCCAGTATAGTCGACAAATAAAAGAGAATTCCGAATAAAATAAGCATAATAATTGCACCTAATGCAAAAATGGCAATTAACCATCTTCCTTTTTCTCGAAACGTAGACAGAATAGATTTTATAAACTCTTTAAGTGGTGGTACTTCTCCTTCTTGTTTCTTTGCCTTTACTAGAACAAGTAACAAAACAATTGATATGATACATAAAACTGGAATCGCCCAAAATGGTAAGAACCATACAATGGCAGCAAGAGCAGATCCTAAAATAGGGCTCAGCACTTTTCCAAATGTATTGGATGTCTCAATAATTCCCAAGCCTGTACTAACTTGTTTTTCGTCTTTGTATAAATCACCAACACACGGTATAACAACCGGCATTGCCCCAGCAGCACCAATACCTTGAATCGCTCTACCGATTAATATCCAAGTGTAGGGATTATCAACTTTCCAAGATACCCAACCAGTTATCGCTCCTCCTATAGCCGCAATCAGCAAACTCGGAACCATTACCATCTTTCGTCCCCATCTATCTGATAAATAACCAGCAATCGGTATAAGTAAAATGGCTACGATAGAGTAAATTGTAATAATCATGGATACTTGAAACGATGAAATATGTAATTTCTTTTCAATTGTCGGCAAGATTGGAATGAGCATTGAATTCCCTAATGTCATGACAAGTGGAACTGATGCAAGCGCAATTAAACAACAGTTTTCTTTTTTTAACATGTTGATTTCGGAACCTTTCATCATATATTTCTTACCATATAATAGCCCTGCTGGAACATAGTTTTCATTCCACCAGGGCTATTACATCTTTAATACTTCCCATTCACAACAAAAGAAATTGGGTAAAATATAGTATTACTTCTATTCTTTGAATTTTGTTCGCAATATATTCATACCAATTAATTGAAAAAAAAAGAAAGGAAGAATCCTTCCTTTCTCCTATAACCTTCTACATTTAGCGAGTATATCCGCCACCAAGCTGTTGTTCTGCCATCGCTACTAGGCGTTTTGTGATTTCACCGCCTACAGAACCGTTTGCACGTGAAGAAGTATCAGCTCCAAGTTGTACACCGAACTCTTGTGCAATTTCATACTTCATTTGATCTAAAGCTGCTTGTGCTCCATGTGATGCTAATTGATTAGAATTACGATTTCTAGCCATTACCAATCACCTCCTTATTTATATATAAATTGTGTTAAATTCAAATTAAAATACATGTAAATTTTTGGTTATTTTTTACCATAAAAAAAGAGCCTCTAAAACGAGACTCTCACATCATTTCACATTACGAACTTACTACTTCTAATTTTCTATTTATTAATACTTTCATTTCTTCTTTTAATATCTCTTTTGAATTATGTCCAAACCATTCTAAGGAAGCAAAAAGATCCGTACCTCTCACTTCCTGAATAATCTCATCATAATTTACAATACCTTCAAATAACGGAACCATACCTATACGACTTCCTGCTGCAGCATATACATTGTTAGGTTCAAACACATGCAAATAATCCGCTGAAGATATATTCTTAAAATGGTAATGTAGTGTCCACAGCTTTAATCGATGGAAACTGTCTATTGGATTTGCGCCAGACTCCCATATATGAAGAAAATCAAGATTTATTTTTAAATTCGGATGATTTACTTCTTCTAATAGTTCTATAGTAGAAGGCAATGTGTCCGTTAGTGTATTGGGATGTGTTTCTAACAGCACATACATATTGTGCTGAGCAAATACATCACAAATCTTACGTATTCGCTTTACATACTCTTTTCTCTCTTGTTCCGAGAAGTCCTTGCTCCCTTTTTGCCCAGCAAACGTGCGAATTTTATTCGTATTAAACCAATTAGCTAGTACTACAAGTTGTTCACTTTTCTCTATCGTTTTTTCAAAATCTGCTGATAATGATATATCTAAGTAATCACTTATCATCGTAATTTCTAAGTTTTTATCCTTTAGAAAATTCAATTCTCGTTCTGTCGTTTCACGTTCTTGCATGTACAAATTTTGTGCATGCGTCCCCCATAATTCAATTCCTTCAAAACTGTTTTCATATGCAAATTGAACAATATCAGTAAATGAAATTAATTGATGACGAAATGAAATGGTACATAGCGAATATTTCATAGCATTAAACTCCCCTATCTTAAATTCAGTTAGCTTATTAAAGAGTTGCGACAGATTGATTTGTTTTCATACCTTTCCATGATATAAACTGTCTCTCTAATTCCTTCTTAATTTGCAGTTCAATTGCATTCATTTCATCCAGTTTTTCAATAATCGATACTAGCATACCTTTATTATTCGTCATTGCCATTTTAATTGCACGATACTGTACATTTGTAAATCCTTGTACAATATCCTCTACCCGATCACACCAATAATCAAATTCTTGCTCCGAATATTGCAACGTTTCACGGAAGTATGCAAAGGCATGCTCATAACTATATTTACGAATTGCAAGTACTGGTATTTGTTTTACTGCTGCTACAAGTCCAGAAAGCGCATATCCTTCTTCCTCATTTGCCATTTTTACAATTAAATTTTTCAGTTCCATAGTCAGTTCATTGTCGTTCTTTTTGAATGTTTCTGTGAAATAACTAGCTACTGTTTCTTGCGTTGGCTCCCCAATTCCTTCTATATCAATGAAATAACCTCCACCAAATGGGTTATCTTGAATAGAGTGAAGTACTTTTTCTCTTTCCATATTTCCTTCCCAACGAAAATCAGGATCTAGCATGAACCACTCTTCTTCTTTCTCTGTTTTTGATATCATTAAATAATGTGGAAACGGTTTTTGATGAAATTTATTTTCCCTCTCTGGTAATAGAGACATATCAACCATTACAATGACATAACGATTTTCCGGCTTGTTTTCTACTAATTCTAAAAACGTTTCTACATTGCTATCTTTATCTTTTGCATGATCATACCATTCGTTTACTTTAATACCGTACAATTTTTCAAACCAAAGTAAATAATGATCATGGTTAATGTTTTCAGAGTGATATGAAATAATTCCGCCTTCTGTTATATCAAAATCTCCATCCCATAGTCCAAAATAAAATGGACGAAAATCAATGTCGCTACGCCTTTTTATAATTTCACAAAAACAACTCACTAAACAGTGCACTTTAATTGAAGTCATACTCTCATCCACTTTCCTAAAGGTTAGTTATTCACATTTACTTCCTGTAACGGCTCTAACTCCTCCATAAAATCAAGCAAAGATCCTACAGTAAGAAATGCCTTTGGATCTACCTCATCCTCTGGAACGCATAGCTTTACATCCATTTCTATGTATACAATAAGCTGTAACATCATTACCGAATCTATATATAAATCTTGATTTAAGCGCATCGTTTCTTCTAAATGCGTTACATTTTTCAGTTCCATTTTTTCTATCATAATTTTTAACACGGCATTCTTTAACGCTTCCCGTCTCATGTTGTAACCTCTCCCATCTCTAGTAACTTTCTACTTACTTTTCCAGTTTTATTTTTAGGAATTTCATTTACACTTTCAATTTCATACGGAACTTTATAAGAAGGTAAGTGCTGAATACACCATTCTCTTATTTTCACTGGATCAACATGAGAGATCACTTTCGCTTTAACTATTTCGCCCATCACAGGATGTTTCCCTCGATATATAATTGCCTCTTGCACACCTTCCAATCGAAGCATCGTTTCTTCTACCTCTATAGGAAAGACTTTTAATCCTGAAACATTAATTACATCGTCCATACGCCCCATAAAATGAATGCCACGCTCAGATTTATAACCTAAATCTTTCGTGAAAATTTCCTTATCATTCATTTTCACGACAATTTCTTCCGGTGCATTTTCATCTGAACCTATGCTAATACTTGCATGAGGTAGAGGGTTTCCTAAATCTAAATGGCTTTTCATATCATGACATATACTAATACAACCTGCTTCAGAACAACCGTATTGCTGCATCATATATGTTGTCATTTCTTTTAGTTTATAAAATAGTGCTTCTGGCAAAGGCGATCCTGATGTCATAATTTTATGAAACTGGAACGTTCCTAATGGAAAACTCCCCATAATGTGTAACATAAGTGGTACTGCATATATGATATGTTTTTCTGTATTGCGAACTATATTTAATGCGAATTTAGGATTTTTGTTCGTAATGATTACAGGCTTGCTCCCCCTCGTAATTGCTGATAACGTACCACATATTAGTCCGTATGAATGTGAAACAGGAGCCATAACGATTGGAACTTCATCTACTTCACAGTTTAAAGCTTCATTATAGGCAGTAATTTCTGTATCAACTTCCGTCCATGCTCTACGAATCAGTTTCGGTTCTCCCGTAGTTCCCGAACTATATTGCAATAAAGAAGGCTCTTCTAGTAAAAAGTTCCCTACTTCTAATTTTGTAAAATCGCCATATTCTCCATATAAAACTCCTACACAATTTGCACGCTTTGCCATTTCAATAGCCGTTTCTTTTGGCGTATCTTCATGTATAAGTAATACTGATGATTTCTTTTCTTTTAAGAAAAACACAAGCGTAATAATATCGAATGGATCTTTCAGACAAAGTGCAAATCTATTTCCTTCTGCTTCTTGAAATTGTTCCAATTCCCCATAAACTTGTAATCTCAAATTAAAATCACTTTTGCTATACTCTTGTTTATTAACGATTAGCATAATTTCCCCCTGTAACAATTGATTTTTGTTTCATAAGTTTTCTTACTCTATACAATGGATTTGGAACTTCATGAACAAGCGATTCCACATCCATATATAATCGACGTTTCGTTAATTGTTCAGCATAGAATGTAGGTGCATATAATTGAATATTTTCAAATCTACCTTTCAAATGTGGATATATTCTTAAATGATCTTCAATTTCTTCAACAACCATCATCCAAAAATGTTCTTCTTTCAATCCATATTCATCCGCAAGTACGAATGCTAATTCTCCTAAATTAAACAGGAATAGTGCATCTAACACCATCTCTTGCAAACATTCAATGCCATCCATTTCAAAGAAATCATTCATTTTTCCATTCGCATATGTTTTATGCATTTTAGTAAAGTCGGGACATTTGTCAACTTCTTTCAAATATGGACGATAAAACTCAAGCCCTTCATGAAAATCCTTTAACGCAATACGAACAGGCACCCCTTCTTTATGGACTAGAATCATATTTTGTCCATGTGATTCCAGTGCGATGCCATGCTCTACAACAAGATGTATAACTGGTATTATCGCTTTTTGAATAAGTAATTGTAGCCAATCCTTCATTCCATATTTATTCAACCACGCATCAATAATTGGTGTACCATCTTTCTCTTTAGCGTATAAACCATTAAAAGGAATTGCATCCTCTTGTGCATCTAAATACTTATGAACGCTTTCGCGCCAAATACATCCTAATGAACCATATATAGCTTTCTTATTCGTGTCATACGTTACACTTGAAAACTCACTTAACAAGATTAAACGTGCTTCATCCATTAAATAGGCGTCATTACTTACAACATCATTTAACCAATTTGATATTACTGGTGCACTCACAACAGAGTATGGTTTCAGCGTACGAAGTGTTGAAGTGTTGAGTAAATTCATCGATAATTTAACGTACGGTTTCTTTGGACTCGTAATATTTCTTAACGTTCTCATTGACTGTTGCGCGCAATAATCGTCCTCTGATGTTCCTAAATAAATAATAAATTTACCCTGTATATGATCCGCATAATTTGAAATGATGAAATTCTCCCACTGCCATGGGTGAACAGGTATAAACACGTACTGTTTTGGATTACATCCCTTATTACGAATTCGTTCCATAAACTCTTCTAATTTACGATCGCCAATCTCCTCTTTTAAAAGGTTGTTATACATCACTTCATTCTCATAACCTACAGCCGCATAATTCTTATGCGCTGCAATCCATATGAGTTTTATTGGCTGTATAAATTCATAACCATATTGAAAATTGTCACGATATTGAAATCCAACACGTGCTTTATAACTAGGATGGTATGGATGGCCATCTATTAATTGGCTTTCAAACTCATCGTAAGATTTTTGAGTATATTCTCTCTTATTATTTCTTTCATATTGTGCAATCGTGTCTTTAAATATTGTTTGTTCTAATTCGTGTATAAAAGAATCTAATTTAGCTTGTTCTACAGTAGTAACCCGAAAAACTTCTTCTAGAAATTGCGAGACAGATTGTATTTCTTGCTGTTCATCTTGAACTCTTACTATTAATGAGTCTAACGAAATACGTCCAAATGTCATCCGTTCCCTGCCATAGCATTTGTACGTGACACTTTTGCCTTCTTCATCAAGTCCTTGTATTAGAAAAAGAAGTTGTTCTTCTTTTTCTATGCGAACCGGTGTAATAATCCCCTCATAAATTAACGATTCTACTAATTGACGTAGCACTCTTCTTCGTACTGAAATGTAATCTTCTGATTCGAGCGCCTTCAATACTTTCGTATGATACATGTCCACTCTCATAAAACCCTCCACCTTATGACAAAATACCATTATTTGTATTACGTGAAATTTTAACGTTATTTATGAACGAACAGCCACTTCTCTAACGAGTGGATTATGTACTTGCACATAAATAGCTTGCTCCAATGGATTACTTAACTCATCGACATCGAAAAATCTCGTTAGTAAATTTGCTTTACACGCTAACTTATCTTCGTCCAATAATTCTCTTAAAAATGTAGAAGGTTCCCGGTTATATGGAAGGAATGATTCAAGTACAGACCTTAATTCCGAGAGAAGAATTTCCTCCTTAATTAATCCTGCTGTGCCAAAACCATTAATGAGGCCAAACATATGATTGAAAATTAAGTAGTAACGAAATCTCTCATCCACAATATAGTCGTCATATAAATTTCCAGTACGTTCTCCAATACCAGCTAATTCATTATTAAGCATCTCTTTCATTGAGTTACAGAAATAAAATCCTTGATTATCACGGAAATAATATTTGATCGGATAACCATCTTTTAGCTGAACAACGCTATTTTGCTGATGAGCTTCTAATGCAACACCATACTGTAAATACATCCATACCATTGGCTTTAAAGAAATATTCATATATCGTCTAAACCACTCTAAGCTTACTTCTTCACAGCTTTTACTTTCTAAATCTGCTAGGCGATGAATAATATTCGATAACCGCGTACGCTCCCCAGGTATAGCGTCTTGAACTAGCCCAGCAATTAATGTTGCGTCGTTTGCATGTTCACTATAAAAAGGATTCTCACGAATAATCACTTCAAATCCAGATTCTTGTGTTCCATAATTTAATGTAATAAAGGCTGGATCACAAATAAAATCAAATCCTGGAAATCTTTCTCGTACTTCACCAATAGCCGTATTTAACATTTCCTTCCCTTCAAGACCACTCTCAAGTTCTTTCAGTTTATTAATACGCATTGAATTCGTTACTTTCACCGGAAATGAAAACTTAAGCATATACTTCGAATTGGGATGATATAGCGTCCTTAGTGATGATGTTGCCATATAATACTTACCTACAGGACCAATATACTCAAGCAATTCTTGAACTATCAAATCTTGTACGTAAGCTTGATGCAAGAGCCATTCTGCCTGAAGCGGATGAATTGGAATTAATGCATATTGATCTTCCTTACAGTACTTCGCTATAAATTCCTTACTAACCATCTCATCATTACTTAATTCTTCTTTTATAATCATTGTTGTAGAATCTGATAATAATGATTTTTCATTTACTATACTTTTATGTGCCCGAAAATAATGAAGCTGACATTCTCCTTTTAATTCTGGAGAATACATTGCACTTTTCCAATCCAATATCCCCTGTCTACTCTTTGGTGTAGGATGAGTTAAATGCCCAAATAATAAAGACTGCTCCGCTTCTATAAAAGTTGTATGAAAACCGTATAATGCGGATGTATCTTCTATTCTCTCTTTTGTAAATTCCTCAATATTTTGACAACTACGGATAACTCGAAGCATAAGTTCCGCAGGATTCGTTCCTTCTCCGTAGTTGATAGACATCTCTTTTATTAAAAATGTAATAACTGTAACATAATCTGCTGTAATAACAGAATGACTATCTCCAATTTGATAATAAAATTGTTCTCCAAACAAATGGCGATCTGTTGATGATTTATATATAACTTCTCCATACAAAGTAACGTTCTGTGCCGATAGCCGACAACATAAATATGTGGGGACTGTATCTCTATTCAACGTATTACTGAAGATACTCTTCATTCTTTCATCCTCTGTAATCCATTCTCCACTCCCTGTTTCTCTTAAATAACAGTTTAAAAAGCTTTGTAATGTTGCATGTTCTGCGATTTGTTTCGCATGCTGCATGTTGGTCCTCCTCTTTATATTAACGCTATGAGAATTTCATATTACAATTGATAATTGAACATCGTTATCAATTATGATTCTAATTGATAATGATATTCAATTCAAGAGTATATTTCAGAATTTTTTTATCAAATTAAATTTTTATTTTTTTCTTTCTTTTCTTTAATCTAGTTAAAAGTACACTAGAAAATTTCTTGCTTTCAAACTAATTACCTACTATTTTTTATTAATCCATTTTTTGATGGATTAATAAAAAGGTACACCAAATGAGGTATACCTTTCCCTATGAT
>NZ_QPET01000038.1:0-38104 GCF_008368855.1 Bacillus sp. TE8-1
TTGACAATTACAATAGATGGAAAACAAGTCAGATTAAAAGCTACAGCAGCAACAGTTAAACGATATAAAGCGCAATTCAGACGTAATTTATTTGCAGATTTGATGGGTTTAGGCGCAAATAGTGCATTAACTTCACCAGATGGCTCACAACAACCTCTTGATATGTCTAATGTTGATTTAAGCAATGTGGATTTTGAGCTTATTTATGATTTAACTTGGTTATATGCTAAAACCGCTGATCCCAATATTCCTGATCCTATGGCGTGGTTGGATGAATTTGAAGAATTCCCGATTGAAGAAATTATGCCAGAAGTCATGGAATTAGTTCAGCTCACTATGGGAGCAAAAAAAAAATAAAGAAAAATAATGGAGAGCAAGGGACATTTAGTGATGAAGAATTTACTACTGAATTGTTTCTTGCTCTTTGTTATAAAGCAAATTTAACACAAGGTGACTTAGAAGAAATGACCGTTGGTGATTGCTTTGATTACATTGCTGAATTTGCTGAATTAGAGAATCCAGATAAAGAAAAAGTTAAAAAAGCAGGTCAAAAAGACTTCGATTCATTCTAAGAAAGGGGTGAGATAATGGCAGGAAGAATTAAAGGGATTACGATTGAAATTAATGGTAACACTCAACCGTTACAAAACGCTCTAAAAGATGTTAATAAACAAAGCGATTCTTTAGCTAAAGAACTAAAAGATGTCGAGCGTTTGTTAAAGTTTGATCCTGGTAATGTGGAAGCATTAGCGCAAAAACAACAGCTACTTACGCAACAGATTGAAAATACTACGCAAAAGCTAGATAAATTGAAAGCAGCGGAGCAACAAGTACAAGCTCAATTTCAAAACGGTAAAATTTCTGAAGAACAATATCGTGCATTCAGGCGTGAAATTGAATTTACAGAAGGATCGCTTAATGGTCTGAAAAATAAACTCGGAAACATGAAAGCTGAACAAGAGAATGTAGCGAGTTCTACAAGGCAATTAGAGACATTGTTTAGAGCTACAGGAAAAAGCGTTGATGATTTTGCAGGAGCATTAGGAAATCGTCTTGTGAATGCAATTCGAAATGGAACAGCTACAAGTCGTCAGTTAGAGCAAGCGATTGGAATTATTGGCCGTGAAGCATTAGGGGCAGGAACAGATATTGATAAATTGCAACGAGCACTCCAATCTGTGGATGCTGGAAACTCAATACGGCAAGTACAAAATGAATTAAGAGATTTACAACAAGAAGCCGGAAGAACTGAGAAAAAGTTTGAAGGATTAAAAGTAGGATTAGAAAATGTTATCGGTGGATTAGCAGCTGGTGGCGGAATTGCAACCGCAATTGAAAAAGCACTTGATATGTCAAAGTTAAAAACAAAAATTGAAATAGGATTTGATGTTCCGGAGTCCTCAAAAAAATCAGTAGAGGATGCTGTAAGAGGAATTTCAGCCTATGGATTAGATGCAGAAGAAGCACTTGAGGGTGTAAGAAGACAATGGGCTTTGAATAAAGATGTTAGTGATGAAGCAAATGCTTCTTTTGTAAAAAGTGCAGCTGTTATTTCTAATGCTTATGCTGGCATAGATTTTACTGAATTAATTCAAGAAACGAATGAAATCGGTAATGAATTAGGTATTTCACAAGAAGGCGCTCTTGGTATGGCTGATGCCTTATTAAAAATGGGTTTTCCACCGGAACAATTAGATATTATCGCTGAATATGGTGGTCAGCTTACACGAGCAGGCTACAACGCTGAAGAGGTCCAAGCAATTATGGCAGCTGGGGTTGAAACAGGAACATGGAATTAGATTATAGTTCCCTTGTATGGTGACATACAATGAAAAACTCCTTTAATTCAGTGAAACTCTCGAATGAGACAATACTGAGCGAAGCCTTTTAATTAAGGAACGTGCAACGACTAGTCGAAAGACGTAGGGTGTAAGCAAATGACACTCGAAACGGGGAGCAGCTCAAGTAGTTGAAGATATAGTCTAATCTATGCGGTGACGTATAGCAGTTCATAAGAGAACGGGCGTGACGTTGCGAATCACGTTGAATATAAGTGATCGATAATCTCTTAGATGGTTTGAAAGAGGGACGTATCAAAGCAGCTGAATTCGGTCAAGGTGTCGATAAAGCTATGAAGGAAACGTTAGAAGGTACTAATATCTCAGCAGAACAATTACAAAAATGGGGGCAAGCTGTAGCTAATGGTGGTAAAGAAGGTTCAGCCGCTATGACTGATATTGCTTTAGCATTGTCACAAGTAGAAGATGAAACGAAACGTAATGAATTAGGGGTAAAACTATTCGGTAGATGATAAATTGTGCCGAATTAAAATCGCGGTATAAAGCAAAAAGGGTGCGAATCCTAATTTGAACCGAAGGCTATACGAATTGTAGTCAGGGGCAGAGCATAGAGGGTGAAAAGATATAATCTCTCCACGAGACCGCGACACTTTCTTATAAGTGAAAACGTATGCCGAACTTGCAGGAAATGAACTGTAAGAAGTAGAGGATAAAAAGCCTTTACGATAACAAAATGACAATGTATGAAGATCAAGGGCAAAACATCATTAATACTTTGCTAGGTGCGAAAGAGAAAACAGTTGATTTTGGGAAGCAACAAGATAAACTGAATGATTCTATTAAGAAAATGGATGCAAACCCAGCAGTTAAATTTCAAAAAGCGATGCAGGATTTACAAGTTGCGCTTCAGCCAGTTCTTAGTGTCATAGCGGATGTTATTTCCAAAGTAGCTGAATGGATTTCAAATAATCCAAAGTTAGCAGCCACATTAACAGCTGTTGCGGCGGCTATTGGTATAATCTCAGGTGCAATTATGGCACTTGCTCCTATAGTCATGACAGTCATGAGCTTCTTTGGGGTTGGAGCTTTAGCAGCAGCTGGACTTGTTGCTATTGTTCCTATTATTATCGCAGCTATAGTGGCTCTAGGAGTTGCTATTTATAAAAATTGGGATTCTATAAAACAGTGGACTATTGATATGTGGAATTCTATTAAAGAATATTTAATAGAACTTTGGAATGGCATCGTTCAATCCTCTAGTGAAGTATGGAATTCATTTTTAGAAACAATGCATGCATTTTTTGATCCAATAGGTCAATTTTTCAGCGATTTATGGACAAGTATAGGCGAGATATGTAGTACTACCTGGAATTCTATTGTTGAATTCTTTTCTGGAGCTTGGGCTTCATTCACTGAAATGATGCATAGTTTCTTTGATCCGATAGGTGAATTTTTTAGTAGTTTATGGTCCGGAATTGTTGAAACGGCTTCTTCCTGGTGGTCATCTTTAGTTACAACGGCTTCTGAATTGTGGGGGACACTTGTACAAGCTTGGCAAGAAACGTGGAATACCGTACTTACGGTCTTAGACCCTATCATTTCATTGATTTCTACGGTCCTTGAGGCTGGTTGGTTATTAATCCAAGCAGGGGTACAAATTGCGTGGGTGGCGATAAGTCAGTATATTATTCACCCAATCCAAGAAGCTTACAATTGGGTGAGTAAACAAATTGGTGAATTGGTTACATGGCTTGGTACACAATGGGAAATTGCAAAAGCGGTGGCGCAAGTTGCGTGGGGATTATTTAAACAATACATCATTCAACCTGTCCTAGACACTTGGAACTTTGTAAAAGAAAAATTTAGCGATTTAATTTCTTGGTTAAGTTTGAAATGGGAACTTGCTAAATCATATACTCTTGCAGCTTGGAATTTGGTAAAACAATATGTTATTCAACCCGTTCAAGACTTGTGGAATACAACCAAGCAAAAACTTTCAGATTTGGCTAATTGGATATTATCAAACTGGGAAACTATAAAATCCTATACACTTACAGCTTGGAATTTAGTGAAGAAATATGTGATTGACCCAGTAACGGAAACGTATAATCAAGCCAAACAAAAATTCACTGATTTATATAATTCAGCGAAAGAAAAATTTGATTCCGTAAAGAATGCAGCACAAGAAAAATTTGAAGCAGCTAAACGTTTTATTATTGATCCAATTAAAGATGCAGTTGACAGTGTAGAAAAATTTATTGGGAAGATCAAGAGCTTCTTTAGTGATTTGAAGTTAAAGATTCCTAAACCTGAAATGCCACCACTTCCACACTTTAGCTTGCAAACTAGTACGAAAAATGTTTTAGGGAAGGATATTACGTTCCCTTCTGGACTTAATATAGATTGGCGTGCAAAAGGTGGTATCTTCACTAAACCGACTATATTTGGAATGAATGGTGGGAACTTGCAAGGTGCAGGTGAAGCTGGAAAAGAAGCTGTTTTACCTTTAAATAAAAAGACACTTGGAGATATTGGCGCAGGAATCGTAGCAGCCATGCCACGACAACAATTTGCTATATCAGGAGAAATAAATCAATTAGTGGATGATATGAGCCGTATGATGGCTAATTTCGCAAACCAATTCGCAGGATTAAAGACCGTCATGAGTGGTGTGTATGGAAGTATGTCAAACAGTAGACAAGCTATGACAAACAGTGTATCGAATCAAGTGGTTAATAATTCTTTTGGATCATCTGGAAGCGGAGTAATTCCAATGCTTGGTGGCGATTTAGTTGTGGAGGTTCCTGTTGTTTTAGAAGGACGAGATGTGGCACGTGGTACTTATCGATATACAACCGAGTATCAAGAAAGAGAAGAAAAGAGAAACTCAGACTTTTAGGTTTGGGTTTCTTTTATTTTATAAAGAAATGAGGTGTCAAAATGAGCTCTTTCAAATTTAACAATGAACGTAAAAAGTATATCCAAATTGCAAAAGGTTGGAAAAGACCAACTTGGGCACCATTGAAACGTAATTTTCTAAGTACTCCAGGATATCCGGGAGCGAGATTATTAGCAACAGAAACGGAACCACGTCCGCTTCCTGTCCCTGTGGGAATTATCGTTCCAGATGGAACAAATTTAGAAATGTTAAAAGAAGAAATTGCAAGTTGGTTAATAACGGATCAACCAGCAGAGCTTATTTTTGATGTAGAACCAAATAGAACATATCTAGCGGTTGTGGATGATAGTTTTGATCTAGATGAATTTGTAACACTTGGAATAGGAACTATTACGTTCATTTGCCCAATGCCATATAAATTAGGACCCACTCAAACAGTCGATTTTCAAACAAGTGCGCTAGGATTAACAGCAAATGTTCAAAACAAAGGAACAGTTCATTCTAATCCTATTATTGAGATTGACATAAAAAAACCAAACACTTTTTTAGATGTATGGTTTGGCGGGGTATCCTTAAGTGATCGAGATTATTTTAGAATCGGTTATCCGTTAAAAACAGAGCAACTACCTGTTGAAAGAAATCAAAGGCTTATATGGGATGAAATGGCTACCACTGTAGGTTGGAGTAAAGTCAGTTCGATGGAAGATGGCAACCCAGTCGGTGAAATGAAATCAGACGGTTATCAATTTTATTGCTCTAATTATGGTACAGGGACAGGAAAAGGATGGAATGGTGCAGCTGTTAAAAAAAATATACCTAATGGGCCAGTGCAAGATTTTATTATGCAGGCTTATGTTACATGTAAAAGTAAACGTATCAATGAGATGGGTCGAGTGGAAATAGCGATATTAGATGAAAACAGTAAAGTGCTTTCGAAAATAGCTATGACTGATGTATTTTGGCAAGCTGAACAAAACTTCGGAACAATGGTAATCGGTTATGATAATAAACCAGGAAGAAGAAGTTTAATTCATGAAAGTGGAGATTATCCAAACACTTGGAACCAATATCAAGGGCGATTGTGGATAGCTAGAACAGGAAATGTATGGGAAGCGTATATTTCGAAATTCCTCCCGGGGACGGAAAAAGATGATTCTGAACGATTTGTGCGGTGGACGGATGAAAATAACTATCACATGGAAAAAGCGGCGCAAATTCAAATCAGTATTATGCAATGGCAAGATGTACCGCCAGTAGAAGCGATGACAGTTAGTGACTTAAAGTTTTGGAAAGTGAATTTAAATACGAAAAACACACCACCTTATATAGTAGATGTTGGCGATAAAGTCGTAATTGATACTGAAAATAGTCATGTAACGATTGAGGGGAAGGATGCAATTAATATTAAGGATATTTTTAGTAATTTCCCTGTCATTAATAAAGGTATGAATACACTAGAAATTATGCCTTCTGATATCGGAACAGCAAAGGTTAAATATAGGGAGCGATTTAGATGAGAACACCAAGTGGAGTCTTGCATGTTATTGATTTTAAAACGAGTCAAATCGTTTCAGCTATACAACCAAAAGATTATTGGGATGATAAACGTCATTGGGAAATCAAGAATAATATCGATACGTTAGAGTTTAAAGTATTTGATAACACGACATATGCGGCAACACTTATGCAACAAAACTTAGTGTTAAAAGAAGTAAGGGATGGGCGTATTGTTCCGTATGTAATCACTGAAGTAGAAAAAGACCCTAACGATAGATCCGTCATTACTTATGCATCAGGTGCATGGATTAATCTTGCTAAAGATGACTATATTCGTCCACAGAAAATTGAAGGTAAGACAGTAAATGAATTTATGGATATTGCTCTTATAGGGACAAAATGGAAGCGTGGTAAAACGGAGTATGCTGGATTTCATTCTATGACTATTGACGAATTTATAAATCCATTGAGTTTCTTAAAAAAGATTGCTTCCCTATTTGAACTAGAAATTATATACCGTGTTGAGGTGGTTGGTTCTCAAATTGCAGGTTGGTATGTAGACATGGTGAAAAAAAGAGGAAGAGAAACAGGGAAGGAAGTCACGTTAGGTAAAGATTTAGTTGGAATCAAACGTATTGAGAACTCACAAAACATTTGTACAGCTTTAATCGGCTTTATCAAAAAAGAAGGTGGAGAAGTTCTCACTATTGCAGATATAAACAAAGGTATGCCATATATTGTAGATAGCGATGCCTTTCAACGTTGGAACGAAAAAGGGAAACATAAATTTGGATTTTACACACCAGAAACAGAACAAGATATAACACCAGAACGTTTATTGACTCTTATGAAAACAGAGTTAGCAAAACGTGTGAATACCTCTATTTCTTATGATGTTCAAGCACAAAGTATAGGCCGTGTATTTGGACTAGCTCACGAGTTAATCAATGAAGGAGATACAATCCGAATTAAAGATGTTGGATTTACACCTAAGCTTTACTTAGAAGCAAGGGCAATCGCTGGTGATGAATCACATACTAATCCTTTGCAAGATAAATACTCATTTGGTGATTACCGCGAAATTACTGATCCAAATGAAGAAATACGAAAGATATACAATCGTATTCTTAGTTCACTAGGAAGTAAGCAAGAACTGATAGATCAGTTAGATAAATTAGTGAAAGATGCAAATGAAACAGCTAATAATGCTAAGAAAGAATCCGAAGCAGCGAAAACATTGGCTGAAAAGGTTCAAGAGAATCTTAAAAATAACACGGTAGACATCATTGAAGCTAAGAATCCACCGACAACAGGACTTAAACCTTATAAAACACTTTGGCGTGATATTAGCAATGGAAAGCCTGGTATTTTAAAAATATGGACAGGCGCAGCTTGGGAATCGGTTGTACCTGATGTTGAATCTGTTAAGAAAGAAACACTTGAGCAGGTTAATAAAGATATTGAGTCCACAAAAACAGAATTAAACCAAAAGGTACAAGAAGCACAGAATCAAGCCACAGGACAATTCAATAAAGTACAGGAAGGTTTACAAGGTGTCAGTCGTACAATTTCTAATATCGAACATAAACAAGGTGAAATCGATAAGAAAGTAACTCAGTTTGAACAGGATTCTAATGGATTTAAAACTTCTATTGAATCGTTAACGAAAAAAGATACTGACATTAGCAATAAATTAAATACAGTTGAATCTACTGTAGAAGGTACAAAGAAGACTATTTCTGATGTGCAGCAAACAACAAGTGAGCTTAAGAAAACAACTACTGAAATAGAAGAAAAAGCTGGTGAAATCAGTGAGAAGTTGACGAGTGTAGAAATAAAGGTTAATAGTGATAAAGCTGGTGGACGTAACCTTTTATTAAAATCAAATGTTAAATATGAAAAAACAGACTATCTAATTAATCAATATTCTCTAACTGAAAATTTCTTTGCGGGTGAGGAATATACCTTTGTAATTAAAGGGAGTGTCCCACAACGGCAGAAATTTGGAATTTGGCAGAATGGCGGGTCTAGCAATGTTGGATATGCAACAAGTGTTTATGCTAATGGAATAACGTATGTAACCTTCAAAGCAGTTGCAACTACAAATGGAAATGAACGAAAGTTAAGTTTATATAACTATCCAAGTAATACTACAAAGGCAATTGTAGAATGGGTTGCCTTGTATAAAGGGAATAAGCCACAGGATTGGACAGCAGCGCCTGAAGAACAGGTAACAACGGATGAGTTCACTCAAAAGACAGCTGAAATTGCAAAAAGCGTGGATGGAATTAAAGAAACAATTACAAAAGTAGAAAACAATCAAAGTGGATTTGATAAGCGTGTTGCTACTGTAGAAAAAGATGCAACTACCATTAAACAAAATGTCTCTTTAATACAAAATACGCAGACAGAACAAGGAAGACAATTACAAGAGGCGAAAGCTGGATGGGAAAATACTGCGAAAGCACTTGAAGGTAAAGTTGAGCTTAAACAAGTAGAGGATTATGTTGCTGGGTTTAAGATTCCAGAGTTGAAGCAAACAGTTAATCAGAATAAACAAGATTTATTAGATGAATTGGCTAACAAACTTGCAACGGAGCAATTTAATCAAAAAATGACTTTGATTGATAACCGCTTTACTATCAATGAACAGGGAATCAATGCTTCAGCCAAAAAGATAGAGGTATATACAAAAGAGCAAGCAAATGGGCAATTTGCCACATCATCTTATGTAAGAGATATGGAAACCCGTCTTCAGTTAACTGAAAAGGGTGTTAGTATATCCGTAAAAGAAAATGATGTAATCGCAGCATTCAATATGAGTAAAGAGAACATTACTTTGAATGCTAATAGGATTAACTTAGTAGGTTTTATTACAGCGAATCATATCAAAGGAAAAGTTTTAGAAGGAGTAACACTTAAAACGAGTGGAAACAGATTTGTTGAAATAAATAAGCAAGACATGAAGATTTTCGATTTAGATAAGCCACGTGGTTATATAGGATTTATGGAAACAAATGATGGAAGTATTCAACCCTCATTAGTCCTTGGTTCTGATAATAGAAAATACGCTGGTACAGGATCATTTTATATTTATCAAGTCATGCCGCGAATTAATGGAGTCGATCAACCTTCTAAAGCGTATGCAAAATTTGGGGTTTCTAAAGGAGAAAATGCAGAAGGTACTAATATTTGGTCAAATTATATTCAAATGCAGAATGACGGTGGACATCTGAGCGTATATTCAGATGGACAATTTCGTTTTCAAAACTTGAATGATATTATTTTTGAATCTGAAGGATGGGCTCCAGGATATGGTTACTTCTCTGTAACTACAACTGAACCGCATATTTTTAACAATAACAAGGGACAATTTACTTTCAAAAGAAAAGGCAGTGACTATAAAATACATTTCATAAACGGCGCCACCGATCATGATTTAATCATGGGTAATGCAATGATAAGATCAAGTTTTGTACAAGGTTATAACAACGGATTACAGATTAAAGATATGATGGGCCAAGGATGGAAAGATATAGAATTAAGAACGCTACGAGCGCAAGAAAATGTAAGTGCTAATGGTCAAATGTGGGCGAAAGCATTTAATCCTACATCAGCTAGGAATATGAAAGAAAATATAAAAGATATTCCTTTCTCAGCTCTTGATAAAATCATGAGTTTAGCTATCAAACAGTACAACTTCAAGGACGACATGTATGATCTGTATCAAATGCGTGTGAACAAGCCGGAAGAACAAACAGAACCATATACAACAAAAGAAATTGAAACGTATTTCGGTATGATTGCAGATGATACGGAAGATATATTTACAGATAAAGAGAAACGGGCCATTAATTTATATAATACTGTTTCAATCTTTATTGCAGCTTTCCAACAGCAGTATCATCAATTTAACGAAGAGTTAACTACTGTTAAAGGTGAGAATAAACAACTAAAAGAGCAAGTTACGAAACTAACAAACGATGTGTCCACATTAACAGAATTAGTACAAAAATTAATAGACGAGAAACCAGAGCAGCCATAAGCTGGTCTTTTTTTATTATCTAAAAAAGGAGAGAAAAAGATGGATCGTATTGATGTGTTATTAAAGACCTTTATTGCCACTTTCGGTGGCTTCTGTGGGTATTTCTTGGGAGGATGGGATGCAACATTGAAAATCTTAGTGACGATGGCAGTTATTGATTATTTAACTGGCATGATTGCAGCAGGGTATAACGGAGAATTAAAAAGTAAAGTTGGTTTCAAAGGCATCGCCAAAAAGGTGGTGCTTTTTCTTTTGGTTGGAGTGGCGACCCAGCTAGATGTGGCACTTGGAAGCAATAGTGCTATTCGAGAAGCAACAATTTTCTTCTTCATGGGTAATGAATTACTTTCACTTTTAGAAAATGCTGGCCGCATGGGTATTCCGTTGCCGCAAGCTTTAACAAATGCAGTTGAGATTTTGGGTGGTAAACAAAAACAAGAAGAGAAAAAGGGAGATGTTCAATAATGGAAATCAGAAAAAAATTAGTTGACCCAAGTAAATATGGTACAAAGTGTCCGTATACAATGAATCCAGAATTTATCACAGTTCATAATACGTATAATGATGCTACAGCAGAAAATGAAGTATCTTATATGATTCGCAATGATAACCAAGTCTCGTTTCATATTGCGGTAGATGATAAAGAAGCTGTACAAGGAATTCCTTTAGAACGTAACGCTTGGCATTGCGGTGATGGTGGTGGTAACGGAAATCGTAAATCTATTGGAGTTGAAATCTGTTACTCTTTAAATGGTGGAGATCGATATTATAAAGCAGAAGATAATGCAGCTATCGTTGTAGCTCAACTAATGAAACTGTACAATATTCCAATTAGTAAAGTTCGCACACACCAATCATGGAGTGGAAAGTATTGTCCTCATCGTATGTTGGCAGAAGGACGTTGGAATAGCTTTATTGAAAGAGTCCAAAATGCATATAACGGCGGAGGTAGTCCAGTAATGCCAACTCCTATTCCACCTTCAAACGATGGTACAAAAGTTGCTTATATTAACGGCGATAACGTGAATTTACGAAAAGGACCTGGAACTGGATATGCAGTTATTCGTAAATTAGGTAAAGGAGAATGCTACCAAGTATGGGGTGAGTCAAATGGGTGGCTAAACTTAGGTGGCGATCAGTGGGTATATAATGATTCATCATATATTCGTTATACAGGAGAAAATGCACCAGCACCTTCTAAACCTTCAATTGATGGCATTGGTGTAGTGACTATTACAGCTGATGTATTACGCGTTCGTACTGGTCCAGGAACTAACTATGGTGTCGTAAAAAATGTGTACCAAAGTGAAAGATATCAGTCTTGGGGATATAGAGACGGTTGGTATAATGTTGGTGGCGACCAATGGGTTTCTGGTGAATATTTGAAGTTTGAAAAATAAAACATACTACTATACAAAAGAATAGTTTGATAAAAAACATGTCCTTAATTGTATGACTTTTGTCAATGAATCGTTATAACATACAGTATACAGCAATAAATGAAGCTTATGTATGGTATATGTGAGTTGAAAAATAAGTACAAAAAGTAGGGAGGAGTGACTTAAATTCCTCCCTAAAAAAATAAAACGAGCTTATGCTTTTAGTACTCTAAATGCTTCTTTTACTTTTCTAGCAAATTCCAATGGGGGTTCAATTGATTCAAAGTGCATATACATTGCCCGTGGTTCTTCAAATAACCAATGATTATGAACCGCTGTAACTAAAATATTTCTTTTTCTAAGTTCAGTTAATAATGGGTTAACTTCTTCTTGTAAAAGAACAGTTTCTCCTAAATTTAATGCGTTACCTCTACTATCAACATCTTCAAACGAAAAGAATTGAGGGTTTACGAGTGGGGATCTTGTTCTACGACCAAGAATAGTAAATCTAATATTACGAAACTTTTGCACTAAACATACTCCTTCTGGAGTAACCATTCCGTTACCTTCTAAAATTCTAGCAAACTCTCTACATAGGTTACGCTCGGGATCATTTGGATGACAATGATGTGGTGACATAAAAAAACCTCTTTCCATATATAAATTTGGCTTATATAACCAGTTTTCCCTATTAAGATATTCACATTATAGAAATAAGGCTTGGACTAAAAAATTATTTATAAACAAGATGGGCTAATTTGAAGACTCTTTTTGTATTTCTATGATTTTTAAAAATTACTTTTTAGCAAATGCACCTAGTTTAGGTTTTAAAATTTTACCGAATATGCGATACTCATTGAAAATAGATCTTATAATCTTCGCGTAATCTCCACCTGAAAATTTATTTAATAGTTGATTCTCCTTCAATCCAAATATATTCTACATGTAAAATAGAAGAAATAAAAAAGTGCTAACAAGTTTGCAAACGAACTTGCTAACATCTATATAGAATAGACATAAATTATCGCTGATATGTCGTCTTTGAAAATAGCTTTAATCGGTTAAATCACGCTTATACGAAATACTCATAAAATCATTCTTAATATCAAGAATATAATCACCCAGATATTCCTTTACTTTTAAGACGGAAACGAGGCATGATATTGATTTCTACCTCAGAGTTTGCGTCAAATAATAAAAAAATACGGTTTGTAAAACTAAAAATACAACAAGCTACAACCGGTATGAAATGGATTAAAATATTTAGAAATTTAAAAGATGATTTTCAAATAGGGGGAGAGGTGGATTTAGACCATATTCTCCAATATCCGAAAGATTATATTGTAGGGGAAAATAAAAGGGTGTTATTTCCATACAATGAGAGAATTTATAAAGTTCAAGGTACTAAAATAGAACCGGGTATAAAAGTAAAGGAAAGAGAGTATTTATTTAAAGAATTTCAGCGTAAATTCTCTTATTTCACAATACTTCCAGAATGTAAAAAGATAGCAACAAATAACAAAAATGAATTATTTCCTTTATTTGCACCAAAAGGATTAGAGACATTAACATTAGAAGTTTGGTCTGAAGATATAGTGCTGGAAATAGAACAAGCATTACTTGAGAGTCAAATTATTTTGACTAAAGTTGGTGAAAATTCTTATGTATTGAATACAGATTTTCCAGTGTTATTAAAGATTGTGAGATACAATATTGAAAAGGTGTTACAAAATCCATATAAAATGCAATATTGCCAAAAATATAAAACAAATCTTGTAGATGATGTTACGAAAGCTGTCTATGCTACCGCGGGCGAGCGCAGTGATGCGACATTAGCATTAATCGCAATGAAAAATTGTGATGGACGCGAAAAAATTGATCCAAAACAAATCATTAGAGAGGGATTTGCAAGAACAAACCGTATTTCAACATTTATTAATTTATTTATAGGACAAAATGTATCTCGTAAAACAATTGTAAATAGTGTTTTTAGTCTATTAGAACAAAAAGGATTTTTGAAGCGTAGTTGGAATAAGATAAATTTACCTTGTACATATGTTAGTTTATCAATTGAACGAATATCGAAATTCGATTTCTTACCTATTTTTTCAAAAATAAAAGGAAAAGAAATTTTATATAAATTATATGGGAATACAGAATGGCAAACGATTGATTACGTATTATTAAATATAAATAAACATAATGCATTTTTACCACAACCATCAAAGAGAAATGATATGGGAGCTCTTTTTAAACAATATGTTTCCGAAACATTAATGGAAATTGTACAATATGCAAAAGAACAAAATGAACAAGTTTATTTCATTGTAGATGCAAATTTGAGAAGGTATTGGATAAAAGAGTTACAAAATAAAGAAATTAATACTGATATTTTACCTGATATTGTTCCAGAGGTGTTAAAGGTTCCAAATTTAAATATTATTAGAATAAATACAGGTTTTGATGTACCAAGTTACGGTGTAATAGAATGTGATGATGCTTTAGATAGCATTGGCTTATATGCAGATCAAAAAGGGATGTATTATAGCACTGGTGAATATTCACTTAATTGTAGTGGGATTTTTCAGCGATATATACTTGAAATTCTACCATTAGGTGTAAAACCTGTAGAAAGGGATTATATCGCTAAAATGATACATTACATGTGCTGTAATTCTAGTATGCTTTCGAAAAAGAATGTACACATTACATATTCCATGCATATGGAAAAAGTAATAAAGAGTTATATTACTGACATAGATGCAAGAGAGTTTAAAGAATTTGATGATGAATTGGATGTAGATGTAGTAAAAGTAGAAAAGAAAGATTCAATTATTCTACTTTAAATACTAGTAAACAAATCCTGCTCGTTATATCGATCAGGATTTGTCATTTTTTTATGTAAATAAGGATATCCTTTGTCAAGTATCTTTTCGTTTACATATTTACTTTATGTGCAGACAGGATTAATATGTTTTTTAGAAATACAAAAACTATTTCATATGGAAAAACGATTTTTATTAATTGAAAAAATTTGAAAGGAATGGGGAATTGTGAAGAAATTAGATGTGCTCTTAATGCTACTGAGCGGCCTCTTTCCAATTGCAGGACTTACAAAGCAAATCCCTCTAGAACAATCTATATATATTGGAGGGCTTTTATTTTTTACTAGTTTCGGTAGTTATTTTGCTAAAAAGATGTATTCACGTATATGCAGTTGGATAGCGTATGCGCCATTTATAACACTACTGTTAGTTATTTGGCATCAAGATATTGCAACAAGCTCAATCATAGCAAATGCGAAAATTGCTGCATGTGTCGCGTTAATTCCATGTTTATTCCGTTTTCGTACATATGGACTTACTTTGGGCTTATTCTCATTATGGGCCGCTTTACTATGGGATATAAAAGAAGTACAGTCGTTAGTCATACTTGAACGCATAATGAGTTTAATGACAAGCCATTATGTATATATATTACTATTAATTGGAGGACTTGTAATAGGAGGATTACTTGCGATGTTCATTCACCGCAAAGAGAAAGATAATAATAAAGAAAATATAAATCTACTTGGACCAAAAAAGAAACGCAAAAGATTATCATTTAAGATTCGTCTTCCAAGATTACCGAAATTAAAGATGAAACTATTTAAGTTTGGTGGGAAAGAATCTAAAAGTAAAATGCCAGAAAAAATCCATGAGTATAAGTACGAAGAACCAGTTGCAACATATGAAATGACAGAGCAAATAGATCCATACAAAGAAAATGCAGTTCAAGGTCAAACAAGGATGGAACGCCGAAGAAATAGGTATAATGCATAATGAAGTTTAATAACCCCGTAATGACTTATCTTAATATTGATAAATCATTACGGTTTTTTTATGTAATGAAATGAAGGTTGCTATTGCGGAGGGGAACAGCATATTTTATAGGTAGGAACCAAAATGAAATAAGGGGAGGATAAAATGCTTATCATTACATATATATCTGCTTGTATATTATTCTTAGTTAGCTTTTTACATGTATATTGGGCTTTCGGAGGTAATTGGGGGACAAATAGTGTTATTCCAACTAAATCAGGGGAAAAGGCGTTTACACCTCGCGCCGGAATGACATTGTTCATTGCATTATTATTAAGTATGGCAGCAATAATTTTGTTGCAACAAGCAAATATTGTTCATTTTGCAGTTCCTAATGTTATTATTCAAGTCGGTTCCTGGATTTGTATGATCGTCTTTTCTATTAGAGTAATTGGTGAATTTAACTATTTTGGTATCTTTAAACGCCAAAAAGATACGCACTTTGCAAGAATGGATACCGGTTTATATATTCCACTTTGTGCATTTTTATCTTTATCTTTTTTATTAGCAATAATTTTGTGAGTGAATAATAGTAGTTTCCGTTCTCAAAATATATGTAAACGTGAGAAATCTAAGAGTAAATAAAAAGGATGTAAGCGCCTTCTTGTCGAAAGGTAAATTATTATGAAAGGCGGTGACACTATGAAGTATGTAAAAGTTAGTATGAATGGTGGAAGTGAACATAAATTCTCAATGACTTTAGATCGGTTTGAAGAACTTATTACTACAGAGAATGGGATATTAGAAAATAAATTAGTATGTATTGAAAATGTAATGATTAATCCTACTAATATATCTTCTGTAGTTGAAAAAATTGGTGTACCGGCTAAGTTTATGGAAGCTTAAAATCGTTAGATAAAAAACATCCATTGAGGATGTTTTTTAATTTATAAATATGAAATTGTACAGTGAATATTTGAGTAGATTTTTTAGCAATGACTATGCATATATTAAGTACCTGAACATGGTGCTTAATACATGCACGAAATAATAAGTACAAGCATATATTATGTAGTAGGACAAGATCTTCGTGTCCTACTTAATACTCAGAAAAAACCTCTAATCACATAAGAGCAGCCAATTGCAGGGTGCTCTTATTTTTTATGAAAATCTACTATGAGCCTTATTTTATAGTAGGATGCAATAATAAAGGTCTATTTTGAAATAGTGTTTTTTAGCCTTTAATTTTAAATTTATCTTTAACGTTAATAAATATTAAAAATAATATGATAGCAGAAATTAAGTTAGATAAGTAGAAATTTTGATGAAACAGTAGTTCAAAGATGACATCGAAAGTAACGAATAAGGCAATAGCAGGTAGTATGCAAATAAATATAAATCTCCAATTTTTTAAGTAATGTTTATAATTTGTAAGTACTTTATCCATAAATATAGCTCCTATATTTTTGTTTTTATATAATTATACATTTAGATACAGGGATTTTCAAAGTAAAAATATTTAGCAATTCAAAAATATAAGGAGAGCTTTTGTTGAAAATCCAGATTGCTGTAGTAATCTGGATTTGACTTTAAAGAACTATACTAAAATGATACACTATAATCTACGTTATTTTTGAAATGAATAGAGGGATTTGTGTGATAGATAAAATAAAAAATGCTGTAGAGGATATGTACGAAGATGAGGCTAAAGATTTACTTCAAAGTATTCTCATACAGTTAAACTTATTAGAAGAAAACTATAGTGAAGATACAATTAAAAATTTGATGGATATTCCGAAACAATTAACAAGTAATCCTACTTATAAAAGGAATGTAAAAGAAAGTACGCACGTACATATTGCTTTTGATGATTCAACGGCTGGTTGCTTAAAATATATGTTAAGTCAAGAAGAATTATTTGAAGAGAGTGTTGTTGCTTTTTCGGAATTTTTTTCAATTGGACCGATATATAGGTTGCATACGAATGAGGGGCAACTAGCAAGACAGGAGTGGTTAATAAATAACTTAACTGCTTATGATAGTTATTTTGAAGAAGAATATTTATCAAGATTTATAGCAACTATAGAAGAACTACATACTATTCCTGTTGAAACACCTATTACAATTTGGAAGGCTGATAATGCACATGAACATGTAGGCCTAAGTTTTGTAATAGCACAATTAAAGGATAAGAAAAACATTCGAGTTATTAATACGTCTGAAGCAAGCAGAGAAATATTAAAACAAGAGTATGATATTCGTGGAACGGGAGAATTACCACCTGAAAGTTTAGCTCTATTCCAAAAAAGTTTTATAAAGTTACCTTATTTAACTGAAGAGAAGCGCATGAAGTTTGAACATGAGTGGAATAGATTATCGGAAAGCATAGAATGTTTAAGAGTGTGGAAAGAAAATGAAGTGCATTCTGTACAGGAAGATTATTTTGATCAATTTATAATTGAATGCGCGAAAAGTGTGGGTGCTGATCGAGAGTTCCTCAAAGCTCCTAGAGTAATTGGTGAAGCACTTGGTCTTGTTGAACAATTGGTTGGAGATACTTTCTTAGAATATCGCTTGAAACAATTAATTAAACAAGAAGTATTTGAATTTGAAGGTTCGTTAGATGAAATGCGTTTTTATAGTGTGAAGTTAAGGAGATGATAAAAATATTCTATTTTTAAAAAACTCGTATTTTTAATAATACGAGTTTTTTAAGTTGAATTTGGGCTATACATAAGCTTCCCAGAGAGGGCATATCACATATGAATGATAAAGGTAATGAATGAAAAGAAGGTGATTTGTTAATATGTATAACCAACAAAATTATCCATATGATCAAGCGATGTATTATAATCCACATGACTACGGGTATGAACCTACAAATGAAGTGAGAGATATTGAACAAGAAGATTACAGACCAGATGATGCGGAGGATGCTCCAACGTCACCACCACCGTCACAAGCGCCATCGTTACCGTCTACATTTGCTTCTCCAGCACAACCAGGCAATATGAAATCATGGATGTGTAACTGTTTAGGAAGATGGGGCTATTTACGTTTACATCGTCCTGGACCTTTTGGAAGGGATTTATGGTTCTTTCCGACTGAAGTGAGAAGAAACGGAGTATCAGGTTACACTTGGCAAGGTGGTCGTCGTCGTAAAGTAAGTTATCGCTATCAACAAATTAGTAATTTTATGTGCTTCGCATAAAGAGAGGTGGGAGAGTAAAACGATTGTACTCTCTCACTTTTTTATTTTTCAATATACGAAGTAAGATTTTGATTAAAAATTTACAATTTTCACGTTTTTATTAGAGTATAATGCATATGTTGGTTGGTTTTCAAAAACAAATGAGAGTGAGGGAATACAATGTCAATGAAAAACAAAGTTGGGTTAAGCATAGAGGATGGCATTAATTTAGCTTCAGCTCAGTTTAAAGAAGATGCGTATGAAATTTATAAAGAATCGCGAAAAAAACAACCTATATTATTTGTAAACCAAGTTGAAATCGGTAAAGAATGGCTCATTACTAGATATGAAGATGCTCTGCCACTTTTAAAAGATAATCGTTTAAAAAAAGATTGGACAAATGTGTTTTCTCAAGATATAAAGAACATGTATCTTTCCGTTGATAATAGTGACCACTTAACAACACATATGCTAAATTCAGATCCACCTAACCACAGTCGTTTACGATCTTTAGTTCAAAAAGCTTTTACACCGAAGATGATTGCACAATTAGACGGGAGAATTCAGAGAATAGCAGATGATTTGATAAGTAATATAGAGCGAAAAGGTACATTAAATCTTGTGGATGATTATTCGTTTCCGTTACCAATTATTGTAATAAGTGAGATGCTCGGTATTCCAAAAGAAGATCAAGCGAAATTTAGAATTTGGTCTCATGCTGTTATTGCATCACCAGAAACACCTGAAGAAATAAAAGAGACCGAAAAACAACTATCTGAGTTTATTATATATCTTCAATATTTAGTTGATATTAAAAGAAAAGAGCCAAAAGAAGACTTGGTGAGTGCTTTAATACTTGCAGAGAGTGAAGGGCATAAACTTAGCGCTCGGGAACTATATTCAATGATAATGCTATTAATTGTCGCAGGACATGAGACGACAGTGAATTTAATTACAAATACGGTATTAGCACTTCTTGAAAATCCAAATCAATTACAGTTATTAAAAGATAATCCAAAACTAATTGATTCGGCTATTGAGGAAGGATTGCGTTATTATTCTCCAGTTGAGGTTACAACTGCAAGATGGGCAGCGGAACCTTTTCAAATTCACCATCAAACAATACAGAAAGGAGATATGGTTGTCATTGCCTTAGCTTCTGCAAATCGTGATGAAACTGTATTTGAAAACCCAGAAGTATTCGATATTACTCGGGAAAATAATCGTCATATTGCCTTTGGTCATGGTAGTCATTTCTGCTTAGGAGCTCCACTTGCGAGGTTAGAAGCAAAGATTGCTATTACTACTTTGTTTAATCGAATGCCTGAACTACAAATAAAAGGGAATCGTGAAGAAATTAAATGGCAAGGTAACTATTTAATGCGTTCTTTAGAGGAATTACCTTTAACTTTCTAGAATAGTTAAAAGGAGACATGCATACATCGAAAATGATTTACATAGAGTATGTATGTGTTATTTAAATTCGAAACGGAAGGGTGAAAACATCCCAATGATCAACTAATTCTATTTGTAAGAGATCTTCGTTAAAAAACGAAATATTCTTCTGAATAGGGTTAGTCTGTACATTTATAGAAAAGGGATGTATTTCGCTCTGCGAATATATAGTCTTTTTATATGATTTGTGCTGCCTCCTGTTCAGAACATGAAATAGGAGGCTTTTTTATGTCGACAAATGTAGTAACGAAACAAAACAATGGGGTATCACAAGTATTAAAAAATCGGTTTGTTCAAGGGATTTTAGCATCAGCATTATTTTTACAAATAGGAATATGGGTTCGAAACTTTGCGGTATTACTATATGTAATGGAAATGACAAAAGGTGATGCTTTTGCTATTTCGATGATTTCAGTTGCTGAATTCGCTCCAATTTTTATTTTTTCATTTATTGGCGGTACTTTTGCTGATAGGTGGAAGCCAAAGAAGACAATGATATGGTGTGAAACGTTAAGTTCCATTTCAGTATTCGCTGTATTAATTACGCTTATGTTTGGAACGTGGAAAATTGTGTTTTTTGTGACACTCATCTCTGCAATCCTTTCACAGTTTTCACAACCATCTGGAATGAAATTGTTTAAACAACATTTATCAACGGAACAAATTCAATTAGCAATGTCTATATATCAAACGATATTTGCAATATTTATGGTATTAGGACCAATACTAGGGACATTTATCTTTCATAGTTTTGGAATTTATATTTCAATCATCATAACAGGTATCTCGTTTTTACTTGCGGCAGTTGTATTGTTATTTCTTCCGAAAGATCTTGAAAACGACGTAGAAAAGAAGGATATCACTCTGTTGCAAGAGATGAAGGATGGTATTAAGTATGTCAAAAAGAAAAAAGCATTAACTTTGCTAGGGCTTTGTTTTATGGCTGCAGGACTAGGTATAGGATTAATTCAGCCATTAGGTATATTTATTGTGACTGAGCAGTTAGGATTATCAAAAGAGAGTTTACAGTGGCTACTAACAGTAAATGGTGCGGGAATGATTGTTGGCGGAGCATTAGCAATGGTATTTGCGAAAAATGTTGCTCCGCAAAAGATGTTAATTATCGGTATGCTTGGTCAAGCAATTGGTATTGGCATTATAGGATATTCTACAAATTTATGGGTGACACTTACAGCGCAGCTTTTTAGTGGTTTAGCTCTTCCTTGTATCCAAATTGGTATAAATACACTTATTATTCAAAATAGCGATACCGATTTTATAGGTCGTGTAAATGGTATTTTAAGTCCGCTTTTTACCGGTTCAATGGTAGTAACGATGAGTATAGCTGGCTCATTAAAAGAGATGTTTTCATTAAGTATGATGTATGAAGGGACGGCTTTACTTTTTATAATTGGATTATTGTTTATTTTACCTATATACAATTTAAAGCCAGTAATAGCGGTAGAAAGTGAAATAAGTGGTAAAGGAAGTGCCGTACAAAATGAATCCTAATCCAAATGTTAAATACCCTATTGAAGGAAATCAAAACGTTCAATTTATAAAAAATATAATAACAAAACCTAATATACTTGTTGGTGACTATTCTTATTATGATGCGAAAGATGGAGAAACATTTGAAGATCGAGTATTACATCATTATGAATTTCTTGGAGATCGCCTTATTATTGGAAAGTTTTGTTGTATTGCATCTGGAGTTAACTTTATTATGAACGGAGCCAATCATCGGATGGATGGATTTTCGGCATATCCATTTAATATATTTGGAAATGGGTGGGAGAAGTATACACCTAGTTTGTCTGATTTACCTTATAAAGGTGATACAGTTATAGGAAATGACGTTTGGATTGGTATGGATACAACAATTATGCCCGGAATAAAAATAGGGGATGGTGCAATCATTGCAGCTAAATCTGTTGTGACTAGAGACGTCGCACCATATACAATTGTTGGTGGAAACCCTGCAAATAAAATAAAAGAGAGATTTTCAAATGAAATAATTCAAGAATTATTGCAAATTCAATGGTGGCATTTTGATATTGAAAAAATAACTGGAAATATTGATGCTATTGTACGCGGAGATATTGAACCATTAAGAAAGCTAAAAAGGGAATGAAAAATGGATGACAAATAGTATCATACCTCCGAATTTTGTTAATGATAATAGAACAAGGAGGTGTGATACTATGGCACAAGACGTTTTATGTGAAGTAAACAACTGTAAATTTTGGGCGAACGGTAATAAATGTAGTGCAGAGGCAATTTACGTAGTAAGTCATAAAGGTAAACATGCATCTACAACGGAAGAAACAGATTGCAAAACATTCGATCCAGAAGTGTAAATTTTTTAAGGGTAGCCAAATCGTGGTTGCCCTTTTATTAATGATAGTATTGATAATAAATATCATTTTCATTCATTGTTTTTAACTTTTCTTGTTATTTTTTCATATTTTCTTCATAAGTGATGTAATCCAACTCAATTCATGTTCAATTCGTGATTTACTAAATTCAATGACTTCAGTAATAAAGGGTGAGGTAACCTCTAGAGACTGAATAGCGGTAAGTTGATTATGTAGTACGTTTTGACGTACAGTCAGAATCTCTTTTCTAGCTTCATATTCAAGTTTTTCAAATAGCGCGATACGAACAAGAAATTCTGCATTATTTGTCGCAAGTTTTTCGGGAAACTCTCGTAACATTTCAGAAAAAATTTCTTCTCCTGTTTCTGTTATATCGTACATATTTCGGTTTGGTTTTCCAACTTGTTTATGTATTTTTTTCGTTATAGCACCCATATTTTCAAAGCGCCGAAGGGCAGGGTAAAGCATGTTGTGATTTAACTCAAAATTCTCACCTAAACGATTTTGAACATTTTTTTTGATTTCATATCCATGTTTTGGTCCTGTCGTTAATTCTGCTAGCAGTAAAATGTCAACGTACATAAAAATCCCCCTTATATATTTCTCAAGTTCTCTAATGAAAAATCTCCTTTTGTATATGTTAAAATAACATATGATAGTTTATACAACTTTGAACTGCCGACCTATCACTTTTATTGTAAAAGAAAAGGGAGGAAAGAACTATGGCTTCACCTGAAAATGTTATTTTAGTTCATGAAATTTCAAAGCTGAAAACAAAAGAAGAATTATGGAATCCATATGAATGGTATCGTTTGATGAGGGATAATCACCCAGTTCATTATGATGAAGAGCAGGATGTATGGAATGTTTTTTTATATGATGATGTAAATCGTGTTTTATCAGATTATCGCTTATTTTCAAGTAGAAGGGAGCGCAGACAATTCTCAATCCCTCCTTTAGAAACTAGAATAAATATAAACTCTACAGATCCACCAGAACATCGCAATGTACGTTCCATTGTTTCTAAGGCATTTACTCCAAGAAGTTTAGAACAGTGGAAACCTCGAATACAGGCTATCGCAGATGAACTTGTACAACATATCGAAAAATGTAGTGAAGTTAATATCGTTGAACAGTTTGCTGCACCTTTACCTGTTACCGTTATTTCTGATTTATTAGGAGTCCCAACAACAGATCGTAAAAAAATTAAAGAATGGTCTGATATTTTATTTATGCCGTATAGTAAAGAAAAGTTTAATGATCTGGATGCCGAGAAAGGGATAGCATTAAATGAATTCAAAGCATACCTTTTACCGATTGTTCAGGAAAAGAGATATCATTTAACCGATGATATCATATCTGATTTAATTCGAGCTGAATATGAAGGCGAAAGATTAACCGATGAGGAAATTGTAACCTTTTCATTAGGTTTACTAGCGGCTGGGAATGAAACCACTACAAATTTAATTATTAATAGCTTTTATTGCTTTTTAGTAGATTCACCTGGAATTTATGAAGAGTTAAGAAAAGAACCTAACTTAATTTCAAAAGCGATTGAGGAAGTATTACGCTATCGCTTTCCTGTTACATTGGCCCGGAGGATTACAGAGGATACAAATATATTTGGTCCTTTAATGAAAAAGGATCAGATGATTGTTGCGTGGGTTAGTGCAGCGAATTTAGACGAGAAAAAATTTTCACAAGCCTCTCAATTTAATGTACATCGAACAGGAAATGAAAAGCATTTAACATTTAACCTTTGGGAAAGGTCCTCACTTTTGCTTAGGAGCACCACTTGCACGTTTAGAGGCTGAGATTGCATTAACTACCTTTATAAATACTTTTGAAAAAATAGAGCTATCTCCATCTTTCTGTTTAGAAAAATGTATATTGGAAAATGAACAAACATTAAAATACTTACCTATTCGTTTGAAAGCTAAATAAAAATCTTAACAAGGTGCATACATTTGCATCTTGTTTTTTGTTTCTCAATTGTGAGTTTTCGGTAATTACCTTAATATGGAATTGTATAAAACGTAGAGGAGGATTCTTATGTTGACTTGTAATGGAAGTAAATCATTTCAAAAGTTTATTAAAGGTGTTACAGATCTTATGGAAAACGGTTTATTTGAAGAAGAAATAGTGTGTGGCATTGAAAAGTTACTAGAAGAACTTTTAGAAAAGAAAACATGGCTTCCGTTAGATAAACAGAAGGCCAATTTGACTCAATATGCACGACATTTATTGTATGAAGATCCGCTCAAACGTTTTGAAGTACTAGCTCTCGTATGGAAAGATGGACAATCTACACCTTTACATGATCATGACGGCACATGGGGAGTAGAAGGCGTTTTTTCAGGAAGGATTATGGTGCAGAACTTTATACAAACGAAACAACTTGGAAATTCACTTGTTTATTTAACACATACAGGAAATCTTTATTTGGGAGAAGGAGAAACAGATAAAGTAATTCCACCAGCGGATTGTCATATTCTTGAAATTAGCAAAAATGAAAGCGTTATTACGATTCATGTCTATGGAAAACGGTTAGAAAAGTTTAAAGTATATATCCCAACTGAAGAAAAAAATGTGTACATGTGTGAGACGAAATACATTAGTTATAATTCATAGTTTAAAATCCAAAGCTTTTTTAAAAAGAAAAGCTTTGGATTTTATTTTTAATTATTTCTTGACCTGAAACGCTTTTCATAAATTATAAATAAGAAGTACCTCACGAGGATTGTATGAAAACGATACCTAATAATTAATTAGAACTCGTGTATTTATAGAAAGTGGTGAAGAAATAATGAAATTAATTGCAATTGATTTAGATGGAACTCTTCTTTCGGGGAATAAAATGATAAGTAAAGAAAATGCAGAAGCAATTCGAACATGTCAAGAAGCTGGCCATGTTGTAGCAATTTGTACAGGACGTTCTATTGTTGACATTGAGCGATTATTGTTAGAAGTTGATTTAGAGTGTCCAATCATTGCGGAAAATGGTGCTCTTATATATAAAGATAAAAAAATGATGAAGAGATATCCAATTCAAAATATGCAGGCACTTGAAATTGTAGAATATCTTGAAGAGAATGGTTTATATTATCAGCTCTATACTGATAAAGGTGTGTATGTACCGGATTATGGAGTAGAGAGTGTACGTAATGAAATTGAGCATGTGAAGAATTCAAAAGAAAATTTCGACTTGAAAGAGTTAGAAACAATCGCAGCATTATATCTTGAGCATACAGCGTTTCATAGTGCGGAAAGTTGTAAACCAATTGTAGAAACAGATATACATGTGCATAAATTATTACCATTTTCTTATGAAATTGAGAAATTAAAAAAACTCAAAGAAACATTTCTTCATAATACAGATTTAGCAATTACATCTTCATATTGGCACAATTTAGAGATTAATCATCGAGATGCTCAAAAAGGGAATGGATTATATACTTTAGCAGAACATCTTAATATTCCGGTTGAAAACACTGTAGCGATAGGTGATGGGCTAAACGATGTTTCTATGATGGAAAAAGCGAACATATCAATTGCAATGGGGAATGCAGTAGAAGAAATAAAAGCAATGTGTAAATACGAAACGTTATCAAATGAAGAACATGGTGTGGCACATGCTTTATATAAATATGTAATGTAATTAAAAAAGAAAAAAGAATCCAAATGGATTCTTTTTTCTTTTTTATTAGGGGTAAGGTATTCTATGAGATTCATAGAAGCCTTATTACATTTTATTATATAGAATATATTGGAATAAATGTTTATATTTTTCATAAAAATTGTGAATATTTTATGAACTTTATACTTATTGCATGTTTATACCGCTATTAGTAACGTGTATGACTCTCAAGTGAAAATTCAGTGAATGTAAGGAGGAATTCAAGTTACTAGACAATAAGTGAGGAATCAACGAAATATATACTAATTAAAGGTATATTCAGTATATATATTCTTTTCTTATTTTAATTGAAAAATAAAATTTGTTCGAATAATTATTCTACAGCTATATACCTACACTAGCTTTCTTCGTATAATGGAGAAGTATGAATTTTAGATTTGTATTAATTTTACATATTGAGGTGAAAAAGGAATGAATTCGCGGCTAATGGAACTTATTGATGTGAGTACAATAGAAACCATGGCAGAACAATTTTATAAATTAACTAATATATCACATCAACTTCTTGATGCTGAAAAAGAATGTGTTTTTTCATTCGGAATGAATGAGATAAAAAAGAGTAAACTTCCAAAGATTGAAATCCCCATTTTCTTATACAATCAACATTTAGGATCTTTTGTTGTATGGTCCAAAAAAAGTGAAATTTTCAGTTGTCAAAAATACTTTGAAATGCTCTCAAGTTTAATTTTAGATAGCGCAATAAAAGTATTTCAAAGTAAAAATACAACGTTGCTTTCTCAGAAAGAGGAGGAACTACATACGATTTTACAAAACATGCCTGTTATGGTCGATGCGCTTGATTATAATGGAGATTTTGTTTTGTGGAATCGAGAATGCGAAATTGTAACAGGTTATACCGCTGAAGAAATAATTGGAAATCCCAATGCACTGCAATTATTGTATCCTGATCATAATTATCGCCATCAAATACAAAAGAAATTTTTAACTTGTGGAAAAAATTTCAGAGATTGGGAAATGCACTTAACATGTAAAAATGGTGAAATCAAAACAATAATGTGGTCGAATATATCAGAACAGTTTCCTGTAACAGGATATAGTTATTGGGCTGTTGGTGTAGATATTACACATTTAAAAGCGATAGAAGAGCAGTTAAAACAACAAACATCTGAACTGGAATTAATTTTTAAAGCTTTACCAGATTTATGTTTTTTAACAGAAGATGATGGCACAATTATAGATTACAAGGCAGGATCTCCTACAAAGTTTTACGTACCCGCAGAAGCTTTTATGGGAAAAAAGTTTTACGAAGTATTACCATCTTCAGTAGCACAGCAGTTTCAGGAAGCCATTAATCAAGTGAAGGAAAAAGGAACGAATGTAATTGTAGAATATCCACTCACACTTAATGGAAGTATTGATTTCTTTGAGGCTAGGTGCTTACCATTATTACATGATAAAATTATGATTATTGTACGCGACATTACAGAGCGAAAAAAGACAGAAGAATTGCTAAATAAATCAGATACGCTTGCAGCAATTGGTCAATTAGCAGCTGGCGTGGCTCATGAAGTAAGAAATCCTTTAACTGTAATTAAAGGTTTTATACAGTTATTTCAAATTAATAAAGAAGATCAAGAAAAATATTTTGATCTTATGCTCTCTGAAATTGAAAGGATAGAAGCGATCCTGCAAGAATTTCTGGCAATTGCTAAAACAGATGAGATAAATACAGAAAAGAAAAATATTTATCAAATTTTTAAAAATGTCGTATCGTTGATGAACACAAAAGCAATTATGACAAATATTCAAGTTGAACTATTTACGGATGACAAAGATATAATTATTGAATGCTCAGAAAATCAATTGAAACAAGTATTTATTAATATTTTGCAAAATTCAATCGAAGCTATGCCAAATGGTGGGGGGATTTCAATTCACATAAAAGAAATAAATGATGATGGTGTCATCATTCATGTAATAGATGAAGGAATAGGAATACCTGAAGAAAGAATTAAGAGATTAGGTGAACCTTTTTATAGTACGAAAGAAAAAGGGACTGGTATTGGATTAATGTTAAGTTATAAAATTATTGAAAGTCATCAAGGGACAATTAGTATCATGAGCGAGGTTGGTGTCGGGACAACAGTAACTATTTACTTACCGAAAGTACTAAGTAAACAATCTCTTTCTAATTGTGACGACAAATGTATAGCAATACGCACTAGTAGTAATTCTTAAATCAATTAATACCCAATAACAAAGCGATTAGTGAAAACTAAGCTTTTTGTTATTGGGTATTTTTTATATTTAATTTAGTAAACTTTACCTTTTCTTTACCTTTGTTTTAATTTCTATTAAGTTTTAAACATTATATTGATATTTGTACAAAGCAATGTATAGAAATTGTACATTACTTTTAATATAGAAATGTGATTATTATTTGAAATATTGTAAGGAGGAGATTATGACAAGGTGAAAAAGCAAGAGAAGAAAAGTGGTAGAGTAGTACCTCTCCGGTTAAATATTTTATTCCTTTGTGTATTTTTATTATTTTCTGGCATTATTATTCAGTTAGGGAAAGTGCAAATTTTTGATGGAGAAACATATAAAAATGAAGTAGAGAAGAGAGAAAATGCAACCGTTGGTCTTTCTGTACCACGTGGGAAAATATTTGATCGTGAAGGAAATCCAGTAGTTGATAATAAGTCTTTACGTACGATTACATATACAAAGGTGAAAGGTGTAAAGCAAGAAGAAATATTAAAATCAGCAAGACAACTTGCAGACATTATTGAAATGCCGCAAGAAGATATAGACAAGTTAACGGAGACTGATAAGAAAGACTTTTGGATGCAATTAAATCCAGAACTTACTCAAGACTTAGTATCAAAAAAAGAAATAGATAAGTTCCGAGATAAAGATATTACCGGAAAAGAGCTAGACAAAAAAATAGAAGATTTAAAAAGGAAGCGCGTTACAGAAAAAAATCTTCAAGAACTAACGGCTAAAGATATAGAAGTGTTAGCTATTAAAAGTAAAATGACCTCAGGTTTTCAAATGGCACCTCAAATTATTAAAAAGGACGTTAGTGAACAGGAATATGCGGTGATTAGTGAAAATTTAGCGAACCTTCCAGGGGTAGACGCATCAGTTGATTGGGAGAGAATCTATGTAAATGATGGATTATTCCGTTCTGTCCTTGGTAACGTTTCAAATGCTGATGAAGGATTGCCACGTGAACGATTAGATTATTATTTAGTGCGTGATTATAGCCGAAATGATAGAGTCGGCAAAAGTTATATCGAACAGCAATACGAAGATGTACTTCATGGTACAAAAAAAGAAGTAAGAAGCATTGCTGATAAACAAGGAAATACTATTAGAACGGAAACGGTTTCGGAAGGGAAAAGCGGTAAAAATTTAACTTTAACAATAGATATGGAATTGCAAAAAAAAGTAGAGGAGAGCATAGAAAAAATATTAAAACAATATAAAGGATCAGAATCAATGTTAGACCGTGCTTTCGTAGTAATGATGAATCCGAAAAATGGCCAAGTATTATCGATGGCTGGGAAAAGGCTTGTAGAAAAAGACGGGAAAATGGAAGTTGAAGATTATGCTTTAGGCACGCTGACAAGTTCATATGAGCTTGGATCAACGGTTAAAGGTGCGACAGTGTTAACAGGGTTTGAAACAAATGCAATAACTCCTGGAACACATTTTTATGATGCACCTATGAAATTTAAAGGAACTAAGGAAAAGAAGTCTTGGAAAAATTTTGGTGATATAGACGATCTAAGAGCGTTACAAGTTTCTTCAAACGTTTATATGTTTAATATAGCATTAAAAATTGCTGGCGTGGGTTATGTGAAAAATAGTTCACTAGATATTAAACAAGAATATTTTGATAAAATGAGGTATTATTTCAGGCAATTTGGACTAGGTGTACAAACTGGTATTGATTTACCAAATGAAACTGCAGGGCAAATTGGAAGAAAAGATAATCAGCCTGGTTTCTTATTAGATTATTCTATTGGACAATATGATACGTATACACCACTTCAGCTTGCACAATATATTTCGACTATCGCAAATGGAGGATATCGAATGAAGCCACAAATTGTTCAAGAGATTAGAGAACAAACCGTTCAAAAAGATGAGGTTGGTAAAGTAGTACAATCAATAGAACCCGTTGTTTTAAATAGAATCGATATGAAACAAGAATATATTAATCAAGTAAAAGAAGGATTTAGAAAAGTATTTCAAGAAGGAGATGGAACGGGAGTAAGAGCGTTCCAAAAAGCACCATATAAACCAGCTGGTAAAACAGGGACCGCACAAACTGTATATGGTGGAGAAAATGAAATTGGGCGAAATGCGAAAGGCGATCGTAGAGAATGTTATAACTTAACATTAGCTGGATATGCGCCATATGATGATCCAGAAGTAGCATTTTCTGTTGTAGTACCGTGGGTTGAAAATGATAAATCGGGCATTAACTCCGATATTGGAAAAGAAGTTTTAGATGCTTATTTTGATTTGAAAAATAAGCGATTAACTGGTGAAGCGCCAAAAACAGATGTCTCTAAAGAGAATTAAAATGTACGAAACGTCTCTAGCATTCCTGTAAACTAGAGGCGTTTTTATCTGGGAATAGATTAGAAATGAGGTATATATGAAGCTGTTTATTCTAAAATATTGGAGGAACATATGTAGCTACATATTCATTATAATAGGGGTTATTTTTATTAATAAGTCCTTTTTATTTTGTATGGTAGAAGGAATTTCGATGCAACCTACTTTGAATGAAAAAGATTATATACTTGTTAATAAGGTAAACGTCTGTTTATCGTCTTTTCATCATGGAGATGTTGTCATTATAAAAAAAGAAGACGAGCCTACTTACTATGTGAAACGAATTATTGGATTATCGGGGGATAACATACAACTAAAAGAGGATGAGGTATTTATTAACGGTAAAAAGCGTGATGAGTCGTATATACATTTAGATATGTCGCAAGTATCCAATCGTTTTTCAAATTTTAGAGAAATAAAAGTTCCTACGCATAAATTATTTGTGTTAGGTGATAATCGTAATCATAGTAAAGATAGCAGGAATACACTTGGACTTATTGATGAGTCAAATATAATAGGTAAAGTAGAAATGGTATTTTATCCATTTGATCATATAAAATGGATAAAATAATTCTATTAACGATTCACGTTTTATAAAATAAATCATATATTGATAGCATAGGACAAGCAGAAAAGCTTGTTCTAACCTCACAGAACACTCCTTATCACGGTTAGGCATCTACATAGGTAGATGCTTTTTTTATGTTGATGACTGAAAATTATTTATCAATATAATGTAGCAAGCATATTAGGACTATTAGGGGAAGATTACTTGTACAAATAACAGTATGCTTAATTAAAACAATGAAATGTAAGGAGTGAGGAATAAGTGCTAAATATTTTAGTGGTTAATTTTCCAGCAGAGGGACATGTAAACCCTACATTAAATTTAGTAAAAGCCTTTACTGAACGAGGGGATAACGTACATTATATTACAACGGCAAACTTTAAGGATAGAATTGAAGATTTAGGAGCTACTGTACATACTCATCCGGATCTATTAAAAGAGATTTCTATTGATGCTGAAACCTCATCTGGGTTAAATGCTTTCTTTCATATGCATGTTCAGACTTCTTTATATATATTAGAAATTACGAAACAATTATGTGAAAGTATAAATTTTGATTTCGTAATGTATGATATATTTGGCGCAGGAGAGTTAGTAAAGGAGTATTTACAAGTTCCAGGTGTAGTGTCCTCGCCTATATTTTTAATTCCGCCAGAATTTTTGAAGACATTACCTTTTCATCCAAATGCAGATATGCCATTCCAACCAGAGGAAATCTCTGAAAAATTACTAAATCAGATGGAACATAAATTTGGAGTAAAACCAAAGAATAATCTTCAATTTATGAATAATAAAGGTGATGTTTGTCTCGTATACACAAGTCGTTATTTCCAACCTAATAGCGAATCGTTCGGAGAAAATAACATTTTTATTGGACCGAGTATTTCAAAGCGTAAAACAAATATAAAATTTCCACTGGAATCACTTAAAGAAAAGAAAGTTATTTACATTTCAATGGGAACACTGCTTGAAGGACTCGAACCATTCTTTAATACTTGTATTGATACTTTTTCAGATTTTGATGGGATAGTTGTAATGGCAATTGGTGATAGAAATGATATTTCAAAAATAAAGCAAACGCCAGATAATTTTATAATTGCTCCATACGTACCTCAATCAGAAATATTAAATGAAGCAGATGTTTTTATTACACATGGCGGTATGAATAGCGTACACGATGCCATTCATTATAATGTCCCATTTGTAATAATACCGCATGATAAAGATCAGCCTATGATAGCGCAAAGATTAACTGAACTGGAAGCAGCACATAGACTATTGAAAGAACATGTTAATGTGTACACTTTAAAAGAGGCCGTAACAGATGTACTTTCAAATGAAAAGTATAAACATGGTATAAGAAAACTTAATGATAGCTTTTTAGAATGTGGTGGTTCAAAAGAAGCAATTGCAGTTATTGAATCTCTTTTAAATAAAGTAAAACTTTAATCGGTAGGGATTTTACTACCCATAAATAGCGGGATAAATAGTCGTAACTGTATACAAGCATAGAGGTTCTCACCTTTATGCTTGTATATTCTTATCCAGCAAATTGCACAGCAGTATTTGCGTGTAAAAAAGCAGTATCAAAAACGGGAACAGTAAGATCATTTTGGGAGATAAGTAAAGGTATTTCAGTACAGCCTAATAATATACCTTCAGCGCCGTTTTGAATTAATGATTTTGTAATTTGTAATAACTTTTCTTTAGATGTTTCTGAAATGATCCCTCTACTTAATTCATCTAATATGACATGGTGGATAAAGGTTCTTTCCTCTTCATTTGGGATAATTGTCTCAATGTTATACTTCGCTAATCGTGATTTATAGAAATCTTGCTCCATCGTTTGTTTTGTTCCTAATAGTCCGATACGTTTTATACTCTGTTCTACCATTTCTTTAGCACTTACATCACCAATGTGAAGAAGCGGGATAGATATTGCTTGTTCTACTTCCTCGGCAAATAGATGTACGGTATTTGAACACATTAATAAACATTCAGCCCCAGATTTTTCAACTTTCTTTGCAACTGTAACTAGTTCATTTTTCACTTCTTCATATTGATGGTTTTGTAATAAAGTAGTTACTTCACCAAAGTCCATACTATATAAAACTAACTTTGCATTTTGATCGTATTGAGAGAGTGTAAGTGTATTAATATGTTTATAGTATAATGATGTAGATTCCCAACTTAATCCTCCAATCAAACCAATAACTTTCATAATGCATTCCTCCCGAAACGATTTTGAATTTATTATTTCATAATTCCGATAAGAATACAATGATTTAAATGATCTATTTAACAAAAAATAAAAATAGTAAGAAAAGTGTTGAAATTTACATTCTTTAGTGCCATAATACGAATTACAAATTAATACTTATCCAGAGAGGTGGAGGGAACGGCCCTAAGAAACCTCAGCAACCCCTATGCAATTTTATAGGAAGGTGCTAATTCCGCAGAGGACACGATGTGTTTTTTGAAAGATAAGAGGATTCTTGAAAGTGAAAGAAAATGACCTCTTATGTAAGAGGTCATTTTTTTGTTGTATAGAAAGGGAGTGTCGATGCATAATTCATTTTTAAATTAAATATAGAGTAATAAAAGTTGACTAATATGAGAGGGGAATTGTCATGAATAAATTATCAACAAAGTTAGTAGTAGCAATCGGTATTGGAGCAGCATTATACGGGATATTAGGACTTTGGGGATTTTCTATTGCACCGAATACATTTATTAAACCAGCATTAGCTATATTAACTGTTTTTGGAGCATTATTTGGTCCAGTGGCAGGACTGTTAATCGGACTTATCGGTCATACCGTAACAGATACGATTGCTGGATGGGGTATTTGGTGGGGATGGGTTATTAGTTCAGGTATTATTGGTTTTTCAATGGGGCTTATTCAAAAAAGAGTTGGTTTTAGTGTGAAAAACGGGTCGTTTAACAAGGGAGATATTTCTTATTTAGCAATTACTGGGCTAGTTGGTATTGTCATTGCTATTATATTTGCTGGGGCATTCGATATTATTGTGATGGGAGAACCATTTGACAAAATTGTTATACAAGTATTAGGAGCAACAATTTCCGATGTCATCGTTTTCTTAGTACTTGGATTGCCACTTACAATTGGTTTGGCGAAATCCAATAAGAAACATACACATTTAAAAATTGAAAAGTAGGGATGTTAACATGCAACCAATTATTTCGTTTGAACAATTCACCTTTCAATATGGGCATGCTGCGCAGCCTACTTTAAGTGATATTACCTTTCATATATACCCTGGGGAAAAAGTATTAATTGCTGGACGAAGTGGTTCAGGAAAGTCGACATTAGCTCATTGTATAAATGGGCTAATCCCATTTTCTTACGAAGGGAATAGCACAGGTAACGTTTTAATTGCCGGTAAAGACCCAAGGGAAGGAAGTATTTTTGAACAAAGTAAACAGGTAGGAACAATTTTACAAGATCAAGATGCTCAATTTATTGGTCTGACAGTAGAAGAAGATGTAGCTTTTTATTTAGAAAATGAATGTGTAAAGCAAGATAACATGAAAAAGATTGTTTCGGACTCATTAAGAAAGGTGAAGATGCATACGTTTCATAAACAAAGTCCACATGAATTATCAGGAGGTCAAAAGCAAACAGTTTCTCTTGCTGGTTTATTAACAACGAATGCGGATATATTATTGTTCGATGAACCATTAGCGAACTTAGATCCACTAAGCGCCATACATACGATAGAACTTATGAAAGATATACATGAGCAGTATAATAAAACGATTGTTATTATCGAACATAGGATAGAAGAAATTTTAAAACTAGATTTAGACAAAGTTATATTAATTGATGAAGGTAAAGTCATTGCGATGGGAACACCAAAAGAAATCTTAGCGTCAAATATATTACCACGTATTGGCTTAAGAGAGCCTATTTACATCGAAGCATTAAAGAGATTACATTTTGATTGTAATAATGATGTAATATATCCAATGGAAAACCTTCAAAAAGAAAAGGTAAGCAACGTTATAAAAGAGTGGATGGAGAAACAAGTCATATTAGAAAGGAATGCTAAAAACAAGGAATTACTTAAAGTGGAGAATTTATCATTTTCATACCCTAATAAACAAAAAGTATTAGAAAATGTAAACCTTTTAATATATGAAGGAGAAATTGTGGCACTGTTAGGACATAATGGAGCAGGGAAATCAACATTAGCTCATAGTCTTATAGGTATAAACAAAATGAAAAATGGGAAAATTTCGTTAAAAGGTGAAGATATTAGTTCTTGGTCTATTCGTAAACGTGGGGAAATCATATCTTACGTGATGCAAAATCCAAATCATATGATTACACAGTCTACTGTTTTTGAAGAAGTTTCATTTACATTAACATTACATAATTTTTCTAAGGAAGAAATTAAGAATAAAGTAGAAGGGATTTTAAAAATTTGTGGTTTATATCCATTTCGTAATTGGCCAATTCAAGCACTAAGCTATGGGCAAAAAAAGAGACTAACAATCGCATCTGTATTAACAACAAATCCTAAGCTTATCATATTAGATGAACCGACAGCGGGACAAGATTATTATCATTATAAACAATTTATGTCGTTTATTAAAAACCTAGCTAAAAAGGGAATTTCATTTGTTTTTATCACTCACGATATGAATCTCGCGCTAGAATATACAGACCGTGCAGTAGTTCTACATGAAGGGAAAATTATTGCGGATAATACAGTGTTTGATGTATTAGGCAATCAAGAAACGTTACAAAGAGCCAACTTAAGAGAGAGTTCTTTAACCAAGCTTGTTAAATTTAGTGGGATTGCATGTCCAGAAAAATTTATGGAGCTTTATTTAGACAGTAATAGGAGGGAGGAAGGTGCATAGTACATATTTTCATCGTATGGATGGGATAGTGAAATTGTTTTTATTTATTTTTTGTATGACGCTTACTTTTTTGTTTTTTGATTTTCGGGTGTTGCTAATATTATTTATTATTGGGTGTATCGGACTCAGCATTGCTAAAATTCCATTTCGTAAAATTTTAATTGTTTTTAGTGTCATATTTACATTTAGTTTATTAAACTCTGTCATGATTTTATTTATTACACCAACTCATGGATCTGAATTAACTGAATCATATACCGCGTTTTTACATGTTGGATATGCAACGATTACATATGAAACATTATTTTATGCAGCTACACTTTCATTAAAGTATTTTACGTTATTACCATTTACACTTCTTTTTATTTACACGACAGATCCAAGCGAATTTGTAAGTAGCTTAAGTAAACTTGGTATTCATTATAAGATTACATATGCAATAAATATTGCACTACGTTATATTCCTGACATCCAGTCTGAGTATAAAATTATTAAACACGCGCAAGAAGCGAGAGGAGTGGCTTTTGAAAAAGGAGAAGCAAGTTTATGGGTTCGTATGAAGAACCGTGTTTTAATTTTCTGGCCACTAATCATTCATTCTCTAGAAAGAATAGATACAGTTTCAAATGCAATGGATTTAAGAGGATTTGGAAAGAAGGATAAACGTACATGGTTTTATACAAGTAAGGCGAACCGTGAAGATTTCCTTGCTTTATTTGCCGGTATTTTCATATTTATTGTTGCGGTATATTTAAAATTAAACGTATTTCAAAACTTTTGGTATCCATTTTAAAGCACTCTTTAAACGAGTGCTTTTACTTATTTTTATGTAGACATGCTCAAAAAAGGGATATATACATAATGTATAATACGAACCAGTTAAAATGATCAACTACCTATTAGTTTTCAAACCAAAAGGAGGAGAAAATATGAGTTACGGTGGTTCTTGTGGTTTTGGTGGAGGTTTCGCTTTACTAGTTGTGTTATTCATTCTATTAATAATTGTAGGATGCAGCTGCTGGGGCGGAGGATACTAATTTTTAATTAGTCTTCACAAATGTAAACTAAAAAAACATTGAAGATACTTATGTATCGAAACAAATAAAAAAGGAGCAACTATGCTCCTTTTTTATTTGTCTAAATGCGTATTCTTACTATATTTCGGGAACGTAATCGTTAAAGTCGTTCCTTTACTAACAATACTTCGGATTTTTAAACTTCCATGCATCGTCTCAATAATCTTAACAGCAACCATTGTACCTAAACCAGTTCCTTTTGTTTTTGTACTAAAATACGGTTCACCGAATCGATGTATTTGCTCCTGTGACATTCCAACTCCGCTATCTTCAATTCGTATTTCAACTTTACTATTATTGATAGATGAGGAAATATTTAAGGTACCACCATTAGGCATTGCTTCAATACTGTTTTTTATTAAGTTTAAAAAACATTGTTGAAAGTGCTGTTTATTACCAACAATGGTTGCCTCAGAAAAATCCTGTGTAATATGTATCGTATTCATATTACACAATGGCAATATCATATTAATAACTCGATTTAACTCTTGTTTTACTGAAATTTGATCTAATTTTTCTGGAGCAGGTTTGGCAAACGTTAAGTAATCATCGATAATTTCTTGGGCACGATTTAACTCTTCAAGTATATGTTTAATATATTCGTCTCTTGATTCAGGAGTTAAATTTTGTGTTTTTAAAAGCTGTGTAAATCCTTTTACAACCGTTAAGGGATTCCTTACTTCGTGCGATATACTTGCAGCGAGTTGGCTAACAATCTCCATTTTTTCCATTTTAATTAATTTAGAGCGCATTAATACAGCATCTTTTATAACTTCATTTATATAAACAATAAATAACATTAAAGTAGTCGGTAATACCATGAAATAAATAATAT
>NZ_QPET01000039.1:0-6315 GCF_008368855.1 Bacillus sp. TE8-1
TGGGCCTTGAGTTCCTTGCGGGCCTTGAATTCCTTGTGGACCTTGAATTCCTTGTGGACCTGTCGCTCCGGTTGCTCCTGTAGCTCCCGTTGGACCTTGAATTCCTTGCGGGCCTTGAATTCCTTGTGGACCTTGAATCCCTTGTGGACCTGTAGCTCCCGTTGCTCCTGTAGCTCCCGTTGGACCTTGAATTCCTTGCGGGCCTTGAATTCCTTGTGGGCCTTGTGGGCCGGTCGGACCTATGTCACCTTGCGGACCTTGGATTCCCTGTGGGCCTTGTGCTCCGGTTGCCCCCGTCGTTCCTTGGATTCCTTGAGGACCTTGTGGACCTTGAATTCCTTGTGGGCCGGTTGGACCTATGTCGCCTTGTGGGCCTTGAATTCCTTGGGGACCTTGTGCTCCGGTTGCCCCCGTTACTCCTTGTATTCCTTGTGGACCTTGAATACCCTGTGGACCGGTTGGACCTATCTCTCCTTGAACACCTTGGATTCCTTGTGGACCCTGTAAACCCGTCACTCCGGTTGCTCCCGTTGCTCCTGTTGCTCCTGTTGCTCCTGTCACTCCAGTTGAGCCTGTCGCCCCGGTATCTCCTGTTACTCCTGTCGCACCTGTTGCTCCTGTCGGGCCAGGTGGTCCACCTGATGGACCTGTCACTCCTGCCGGACCTGATGGCCCCGTTGGGCCGGTCGGTCCTGCTGGGCCTCCTGACGGGCCAGTCACCCCTGTTGGACCGGTTACTCCTGTTGGACCGGTAGTTCCTTCTCCCGTCGCTCCGGTTGCCCCCGTATCTCCTGTTGCTCCCGTCGGACCTTGCACTCCTTGAATTCCTTGTGGTCCTTGCACTCCTTGTGCACCTGTTGCTCCTTGAATCCCTTGTATTCCCTGCACTCCTTGTGCGCCCATCGGACCTGTTGGACCAATCGCCCCTTGTATTCCTTGCACTCCTTGGGGCCCCTCTGGACCGGTTGCTCCTATTTCCCCTTGTATCCCTTGAATTCCAGTTGCTCCTTGTGCTCCAGTTGCTCCCGTTATCCCTTGCACACCTTGTATTCCCTGTATTCCTTGTGGACCTTGTGGGCCGGTTGCTCCTTGCACTCCTTGAATGCCTTGTATCCCTTGAGGACCCTCAGGACCCGTTGCTCCAACTGGCCCTGGCACACCTTGTATTCCTTGCGGGCCCTGAAGTCCCTCTGGGCCTTCTGGACCTGTTGGACCTATCTCTCCTTGTATCCCTTGGATTCCAGTTGGACCTTGTGGCCCAGTCGGACCTATGTCACCTTGCGGACCTTGGATTCCCTGTGGGCCTTGTGCTCCTGTTCCCCCTGTCGCTCCTTGGATTCCTTGAGAACCTTGTGGGCCTTGAATTCCTTGTGGGCCTGTTGGACCTATGTCGCCTTGTGGGCCTTGAATCCCTTGCGGACCTTGATCTCCAGTGGCCCCCGTTACTCCTTGAATTCCTTGGGGACCTTGAACACCTTGGGGACCCGTCGGACCTATCTCTCCCTGCACACCTTGGATTCCTTGCGGACCTTGTAAACCCGTCACTCCGGTTGCTCCCGTTTCTCCTGTCGCTCCTGTCACTCCAGTTGAGCCCGTCGCCCCGGTATCCCCTGTTACTCCTGTCGCCCCAGTTGCTCCTGTCGGGCCAGGTGGTCCACCCGATGGACCAGTCACTCCCGCCGGACCTGATGGCCCCGTTGGGCCGGTCGGTCCTGCTGGTCCTCCAGATGGTCCTGTTACCCCTGTCGGACCAGTTACTCCTGTTGGGCCTGTAGTGCCTTCTCCTGTCGCCCCAGTTGCTCCCGTATCTCCTGTTGCACCCGTCGGACCTTGAATTCCTTGTATTCCTTGAGCACCTTGCACTCCTTGTGCACCTGTTGGGCCTTGAATCCCTTGTATTCCTTGCACTCCTTGTGCGCCCATTGGACCTGTTGGACCAATCGCCCCTTGAGCACCTTGCACTCCTTGGGGACCCTCTGGACCCGTTGCTCCTATTTCTCCTTGTATACCTTGAATTCCAGTTGCTCCTTGTACTCCTGTTGCTCCCGTTATCCCTTGCACACCTTGAATTCCCTGAATTCCTTGGGGACCTTGTGAGCCTGTTGCTCCTACCGGTCCTTGAATTCCTTGTATCCCCTGTGGCCCCTCTGGACCCGTTGCTCCAGCTGGCCCCGGTACTCCTTGTATTCCTTGCGGGCCCTGAAGTCCCTCTGGGCCTTCTGGACCTGTTGGTCCTATATCGCCCATTGGACCTTGTATCCCTTGAACTCCTTGTGGTCCTGTTGCTCCTGATGGCCCTGGTACTCCTTGTATTCCTTGTGGACCTTGATCTCCTGTTGCTCCTGTGGCCCCTTGAGGACCTATAGCCCCCTGTATCCCTTGCGGACCTTGATCTCCTGTTGCTCCCGTTATCCCTTGAATACCTTGAACTCCTTGAATTCCTTGTTCACCAGTTACTCCCGTCGGACCAGGAATACCTTGAATCCCCTGCGGTCCTTCTGAACCTGTTGGGCCAATTGGCCCTTGAATTCCTTGTATTCCTTGCAAGCCCTGTGCTCCCGTACTTCCAGTCGGACCTGTAGTTCCCGTTGCTCCTGTTACCCCTGTACTTCCTGTAGCCCCAGTACTCCCCGTTGCTCCAGTCGCACCTGTACTTCCACTCGGTCCGCCACCCGGACCTGTCGCACCAGTTGGCCCTGTCGGACCAGGAGGTCCTCCAGATGGTCCAGTTATTCCAGTTGGACCTGTTATTCCAGTCGGTCCTGTTATTCCTTGACCAGTTGCTCCAGTCGCTCCGGTTGCACCTGTATTTCCACTCGGTCCTTGTGTTCCTTGTATCCCTTGTGCTCCTTGTATTCCTTGTGGACCAGTTGCACCCGGTAACCCTTGGACGCCTTGAATTCCTTGAGGTCCCTCAGGTCCCGTCGCTCCAATTGGCCCCTGTAATCCCTGTATCCCCTGTATACCTTGTGCCCCAGTCGCTCCCGTTGGACCAATCGGACCTTGTAACCCTTGCACACCTTGAGGTCCTGTCGCTCCAGTTTCTCCTTGTGGTCCTCTCAATCCTTGTGGCCCCTGCTGTCCTTCTGGTCCAGTTGCACCTATTGGCCCAACTGATCCTTGTATCCCTTGCACACCTTGAGGTCCTGTCGGGCCCATCTCCCCCATCGGACCTTGTAATCCTCTTGGTCCTTGAGGTCCTGTTGGGCCTTGTGGACCAGTTGGACCAGTAATCCCTATACCTGTAAATCCAGTTGGAACAGGGGGGAAAGTAGGCCCAATAAGTTCGGGTGGAATTCTAAAATTAGAGCTTAACGAATTTTGCTTCCGATTATTATCACGATTCTTCACACTTTCACCACCTACAAACCGTCTTTTTCATAATAAATAAGCCTCTTCTTAATCTATTTACAAAAATAATTTCCAAGACTATTTTTATTTTAAATAATAAAAACTCCCTTAATGCCTTAAGGGAGTCCTGCAATTGAATCCATATTATCTGTATTAGGGACAGCTTGTGCTATACCCGATGCATTTACACTTTGCCCCATATTTGTTCCTGTTACAGTACCAGCAGGAGTGCCTCTTGTATATGTTGTTGTGACAGAATCTCCTGGTTGTAAACAAAGCTTTGTCTCCGTCCCTATTACTGTAACAACATCAATCCAAGTGCATCCCATCGAACCACTATATGATTTCGAAGCAGTAAATGAAGTATCACTCAAATTATCACCGGTAAATATATTTCCAGTATTATTAACAATAACAAATTCTTTTATATGCGCAGGCATAATTACACTCTACCTTTCCTTTATGAACCTAACGTACGTGTACTAGTTGCCAAAGGCGGAAGAAATACCGATGTTCTAATCACCGCTTCTGGCTGCCTTTTTCCATTTAAAAAAATAGCCGCACTCGATCCTCCAGCACCTGCATATACTTTTGCCACAGCTAAAGGCGAGATATCATAACAGTCACCGACATTAACAGCGCCTGTATTATTAATAATTTTCACTTTACGCAAATTAATTCCCATTTCCCCCTCCTCCTTTTTTATACTGTATGCAAAAGAAAAAAACTTGAAACAGACTCGTTTCAAGTTTTTAACTATTAACTATTTCGTTTCACCTTCATATTGAAGCATACCGCCAACCATGTTCACTGTTTTAAACCCTTGCTCATTTAAATAATGACATACATTTTCACTGCGCATTCCTGAACGACAAATAAAGATATATTCATTCTCTTTATTAAAGAAATCTACTTTATGTGGGATATCGCCCATTTTAATATGTACAGCTTCTGGAATCTTTCCTGCCGCTACTTCTTCATCTTCTCTTACGTCTACTAGAAATAACGTTTCTCCATTTTCTAAACGCTCTTGTACCTCTTCTGTAGTAATTGTTTTAACTTCTGTCATATGTAGTTCCTCCTTATATACAATAAAACCTTTAGTTTCTTTTTCACAAACATTCTCTACCAATTTTAGCACGCAAAAGAAAGAACGCAAAGAATCGAAAAACTATTTCTCAATTTTCTCGCAAAACTTATTCTTTACAAACATAACTCTTGCATTGTATCCTCAATATACTTGTCTTATGAAAGGAGCCAATGAAAATGACACTTTCCCTTTTCATAATGGGCATCATTTTCTTAATCGCTGCAATTATTACTCTTAGTATGAAAAATACTAAAAAAATAAAATCACCCCAAGAAATGTCATTCTTATTTCTATTGCTTAGTATCGCATTCTTCGGTATAGCAATTGCCACATATATTTTCCGTCTACAAATCATGTGAAAAAAGGTGCCTACTACAAACATTGCACCTTTTCCCCATCATTTGTCTTCTAAACAAAACTAGATACTTTCCGATTTAAAAATTCATAAACTTTCTTTTCAAATAAATGAATATCAAATGCTCCCGCCATATGCCCATTTATACTTTCTATCTCATACACTTCCGCATACTTCCCTTGTTTTTGCAAAATATCTACCATTTTATAGTTGTAACGAGACGGCTGAAGCAAATCTTGTTTACATGGAATCATAAGTACATTCGCTTCTATGTTAGAAAGAGATTCTTCTAGTGAAGAAAACCCATGTGCAATATCATGCAATAAAACTGCCTTTGCAGTATACATCCATGAATTTGCATCTACTAACTCTATACTTGTATATGTCGCTTTATTTATTTCTTTTTCAAATGATGTTAGTGTAGAAAACTTTTCATAAGGTTCTACCTCTATACTGTTACGAGGAAATGCCATTTCATAAAAATACTCATCAAACGCGTTCATAAACATCATTCTATTTGCTAAATGAAGCCCCTTTATCGGCTGCTCTTCTCCATATTTTCCATCTTTCCAACTTGGATCCAGTTGAATTGCTTCAATCGCATTTTGCGCTACATTTACTGACGTAATAATTGGATTTTGTGGGTTCGTAATAACGCCAATCATCCGCTCTACCATATGTGGATAGTGAACCGCCCATTGTTGTGCAATCATTCCCCCTGCCGACGGTCCAATTACAGCGTGTAACCTTGAAATTCCCATACCTTTTATTAACTCATATTGCATACGAGCTACATCAAGAAATGTAAAAACCGGAAAATCCATAGCATATTCTTCTCCAGTTTCTGGATTAATCGATTTCGGTCCTGTTGTAATCACATATGGATTTCTCACCTGCACATTACAAAGATTATCTGTACATATAACAAAATACTTATTTGTATCAATTGCTTTTCCAGCTCCAATGAGCCCATCCCACCAACCAGACTCCTCATCATGCACTGTATATTTTCCTGCCGCATGACTTGTTGCACTAAAATAATGACAAACCAAAATCACATTTGACCTTTCTCTATTTAAAGTGCCATATGTCTCGTATCCCATTTGAACAGGAATTTCCCTGCCATTTTCAAACGTAAACTCTTTTAAAACAAACTTCTCCTTTTTTACAATTTGCACAGACTCTTCCTCTCCCCGTTATAGTATGAACTGCTTACTAAAGATTTTTTTCTATGCAAACTAATCTCCTTCTTCTTTTCATAAATAAATGAATAATATACAAAATTAGCCACAAAATAGCACTATATTACAAGATTAAAGAGGGCATACACATGATTTGGAATTGGCTACGTAAGAAAAAAAAATCAAATAAACTAGAAGCAAACGAAACAGATAATCAGGAGCAGCATTCTAACAATGAAGAGGATGATAACAAAGAACAGACTAGAAGTATGAAACATAATAAAGGTAAAAATAACGAGCAAAAAGATTCTTCTCAGGATAAGCAACAAAGTGCTAAA
>NZ_QPET01000004.1:0-144748 GCF_008368855.1 Bacillus sp. TE8-1
TCTCAGGATAAGCAGCAAAGTGCTAAACAAGAGGACTCTTCTCAGGATAAGCAACAAAACTCTAAACAGGAGGATTCCTCTCAAGATAAGCAACAAAGTGCTAAACAAGAGGACTCTTCTCAGGATAAGCAACAAAACTCTAAACAGGAGGATTCCTCTCAAGATAAGCAACAAAGTACTAAACAAGAGGATTCCTCTCAAGATAAACAACAAGGTGCTAAACAAGGTGATTCGTCTCAAGATAAACAACAAAACGCTAAGCAAGATGAACCTTCTCAAAGTAAGCAACAAAACTCTAAAGGTAATAGTATTTATGATTTTACGAAACCAGAAAAAGACCGTATCCATTCTTTACAAAATTTAATAGAGAAGCTGAAAAAATCTAGTGATTTTGTGAATTATCATACATCCGACGATGAAACGATGCCTTATTGGATTTCTTACTATCGTCCTTCGCTTGATGGAGAGAAATTACAAAAATATTTAATGCCTACTCTTTTGGAACGACCTAATGCTTCACTAGAAGAGCTGAAAGAACATATTCCAATGAGCGGCATTACAATTACGAACGACTTACAAAAAATTGAGGATATGGTTTTAAAGGGGCATGCGATTATTCAATTGAATCAGCAAGATCAAAAATGTATGCTTGCAAACATTGCAATTGATAATTATCGTGCACCAACCCCTCCTTTAAACGAATCAACTGTTATCGGACCACAAGAAGGTTTCGTAGAGGATATTGATACAAACATTAATTTAGTTCGAAAACGTCTTCCTGTTTTAGATTTACAAACAAAAGAAATGATTATTGGCGAGTTTTCCAAAACAAAAGTTGTCATGATGTATTTAGACAACCTCGCTGAAAAAGATAATGTAGATTTTCTCGAGGAATCATTACGCGCTCTTGAATATGATCAAATTAATGATAGTGCTTATTTACAAGAATTAATGGGTGAAAAATCGATTTTCCCTCTCTATATCAATACAGAACGCACTGATAGAGTTACAAAAGCACTAATCGATGGTAAAATCGCTATTTTTGTCGACGGTTCTCCAAGTGTTTTACTAACACCTGTATCCTATTTTGATTTTTTCATTTCACCAGAAGACTACAATGTCTCCTGGATGTACGCTACATTTTCAAGGATTTTAAGATTAATTGCCGTTCTATTTTCAATTTGCGCTACACCGTTATACGTTGCAGTTTTAAATTATCATTATGAACTCATTCCAAGTGATTTACTTGAAACTTTAATTTTATCAAGAGCACAAGTACCATTCCCGCCTTTAATTGAAGCACTCTTTTTAGAACTTGCAATCGACTTACTGAGGGAAGCTGGCGCGAGGTTACCGATGAAAGTTGGTCAAACGCTCGGTATTGTAGGCGGTATCGTAATCGGGCAAGCATCTGTACAAGCTGGTTTAACGAGTAATATTTTATTAATTATCGTTGCCTTATCAGCACTCGCTTCCTTTATTACACCTATTTACAAAATGGGTAATGCGGTTCGATTACTACGCTTCCCATTTCTCATATTTGCAGAAATAGGAGGACTTTTCGGGATTTCTCTTGGATTTATCTTCTTATTTACGCATCTATTTAGACTTACTTCTTTACGCAAGCCATACGCTTTGTTCTACCCAACAAGACAACAATCTGTTAAAGATTCTTGGATTCGTTTCCCTTTAACAATGATTGATACAAGAGATGTACAAGCAAGACCACAACATGTAAAAAAAGCAGCGAAAGGAATTTCAACAAAACATAGATCGGACTTTGATGATTAAGAAATGAGGTGCATTCGATGAGTAAAGTTAAAGAAAAATATCAAATATCTCCTATCTTCGTTTTCTTCTTAATTCACGGTGCACAGTTCGGTGCTGGCGTTCTCGGCTTCGCTCGAATCATCGCAAAGGCCGCTGGATACGATGGATGGATGGGCGTTCTAATCACAGGCCTCTGTATCCATCTCCTTATATGGATGATGTATTTTTTATTAAAAGAAACAAATGGAAATTTAATTGATTTACAAAGGCAAACGTTTGGAAAGTGGATAGGGAATGTCTTTAATATCATGTTTGCAGCTTATTTTTTAATCGTCAGTATTTCGGTTATTCGAACGTATGTCGAAATTATTCAAGTATGGATGTTTCCTACCGCTTCCACCTTTATGTTAACACTCTTTTTGTGCTTAGTTAGCTATTACATTATCTCTTCTGGATTTCGTGTAATTACCGGTATTTGCGTCATCTCTATTGGTGGTACATTAGGATATTTATTTCTAAGCTTATTCGTTTTGAAATATTCACATTGGGATAATTTACTGCCTATATTCACACATTCTTTTTCAGACATTTTAAAATCCGCTCAACTGTCAATCTACAGTATGACCGGTTTTGAGATTTACCTCATGGTGTATCCATTTGTGAAAAAGCCTATGCAATCTCATAAATATGCTCAGCTTGGAGCACTATTTTCAAATCTTCTATATCTATTTAGTACCCTTTTAGCCTTTGCATTTTTTAGTGAGAAACAATTGTTAAAAACGATATGGGCCCAACTTTCTATGACCCAAGTCATTCAATTACCATTTATAGAAAGACTCGAATATATTGCAATTTCAGGCTATGCACTCGTTATTATTTCAAGTTTTATCCTCCCTTTATGGGCGTCAATGAGAGCAACTCACGAAATATTCCGTGTAAAACAAAGAGGTGTTTTAATCGCTTTTATCTTTATCACTCTCATTGTTTCGCAACTTTTAACAAACAGACAAGATATTAATAACTTTATTAGTAATGCATCGAAAGTTAGTTTTTGGCTCATTTATGTATACATCCCAATTCTATTTATTATTGTGTGGGTGAAAAGAAAATGGAAAAAATCAAAAGCACAAGCAAATTAATACTTATTTCTTGTATAACATTCTTCAGTCTAACTGGATGTTTACAAAAAAATATTATCGATGATGTACAACTTATTCAAGGAACCGTATTTGACGTTGCAAAAGATAATAAAGTAAAAGTGACATTCGTTTGTCCCATTCAGAAAAAAGGAAATAAAGTTCAAGTTTTTGAAGGAACTGCAAATGCGGTAAAACAAGTAAAAGCAAACACATCTTTAGAGTCTTCTCAACCTTTTGCTAGCGGGCAAATGCGTGTCGCTCTATATACGATCAGACTTGCAAAAAAAGGAATGTCTACTTCATTCGATACATTACTTCGAGATGTAAACATAGGGAACGCTTTATATGTTGGTTTATTAGAGGGGAATGGTACTGAACTTTTAAAAGGCAAATATTCGACTTCATACAACGTTGCCATTTATATAAAAAAGTTGCTAGAACATAATATGGAGACCGGTCCTTTACCAACTGATAATCTGCATGTAGGAGCATTCCGTTATTATCAAGAAGGGCAAGACTACTATATTCCCATTCTAAAGATGCATGGTGATAAAATAAAAATTACCGGAATTGGCCTTTTTAAAAAGGATAAATATATCGGTAAAATTGCGGAAAAAGATATGTTCATATTTAAAGGACTATTAGAGAAACATAAATTAGATTCACATGAATTTAAAACAGATTCTGCGTACGTAATGATTAATAATATTCGTTCTGTTCCAACTTACGATATAAAAATTAAAAACGGGAAGCCTTCCTTTTTCATTCACGTTCGTCTTGATGCACGTATTCAAGAACTATCAAAACAAATTAACTTAGAAAATAACAAGAACACAAAAAACATTGAAAAAGATATCCAAAAACAATTAGATAAACAAGCTGCTAAGTTAATTAAGCAACTTAAATCTTTAGGCGTCGATCCTCTCGGGCTAGGTGCAAAGTATAAGCAACATTATCGCCCATTCAAATTAGAAGAATGGAGACAAATGTATAAAGATGTTCCGGTTCATATAAAATACACCGTAAATATTACAAATTCTGGTGTCATTGAATGAGAAATGATTGAACTCCTCTCTCCAGCATGATACAACGGAGAGAGGAGTTTTTTATTATCAAATAGAGAGAGAAGATATTTATGGGGGAGCTTATGTCTAAAAAATTAGTAAAGCCTATTTTAAATGGTATTTTATTTCTCGGTGTCTTTTTATTTGCTCATACATACTTAAAAAATGTTTCCTTCACACGTTACTTACTTGTCGTTATACCAATGTTACTGGTCGGTATTTTTGGCATCGATCTTATTTCATCCCTTTTAATAAAAAAAGAAGAATAACGAGCGAACATCTTATTTCGATAAGATGTTCTTTTCATTTCACAATCACCTTATGTTACAATAAACTTCGGCATAACGTAAGAAAGGATGAAACAACATGACAAACGAAAAAGGTTTAGATAAAGGATACGAACTTGTTGCGAAAATGCATGAAGTATTCGGACATCCTGTGACAAATACTCCAACAAAATTAACAGAAGAGCGTGCAAAAATCCGTGCAAGTTTTATGCAGGAAGAACTGGAAGAATTTCTAGAGGCGACGACTGTTGAAGATCAATACGATGCACTAATTGACCTTATTTACTTTGCATTCGGAACATTTGCCGAAATGGGCGTACGTCCTGATAAAGGATTCGAAATTGTAAATAACGCAAACATGGCAAAACTATTCCCTGACGGGAAACCTCGATTCCGCGAAGGTGACGGTAAAATTCTAAAACCTGAAGGCTGGCAAGCACCAGAACCACAACTTCGTGCTGAAATCGAACGTCAACGCCAAGAAGCTGAAAAAAACTGCTAGGATTTCCTAGCAGTTTTTTATTATGTCTTTTTTTCTGGCAATCATTAATGACCCACGTGTCCCGCATGTCCTGCAGCTCCACTAATACTAGCCGCTCCCGCTGCTGCCCCCGCTCCTCCTGCTCCAATTCCACCTGTCCAAGGAGAAGATTGTTGTTGTTGATACTGTTGGTATTGTTGGTATTGTTGGTGTTGTTGGTGTTGTTGGTGTTGTTGGTGTTGTTGGTGTTGTTGGCCTTGGTAACCTTGATGACCATGTTGACCTTGGTGACCGTGGTGGCCTTGATGGCCGTGGTGATGTACTTGTTGTTGATGATGTCCATGATGACCGTGGTGACCTTGGTGGTGATGGTGGCCATGATGACCATGTTGACCTTGGTGGCCGTGGTGGCCATGGTGACCATGTTGATCTTGATGAATTTGATAAAGAACAGCCTGCGGATGTATATGATGGTGGCCGTGGTGATGTACTTGTTGTTGATGATGTCCATGATGACCGTGGTGACCTTGGTGGTGATGGTGTCCATGATGGCCATGGTGTCCTTGGTGGTGATGGTGTCCATGATGGCCATGGTGACCTTGGTGGTGATGATGTCCATGATGGCCATGATGACCGTCGTGGTGGCCATGGTGACCGTAAAAACCTTGTGGATAACCACCTACTCCGCCTGCCACAACACCTACTCCCGGTACCGGAAATCCTGTTTGTACTCCTCCAACGAAAGATGGGAATGTAGTTGGTACGCCTACTGGTACTCCTCCCGCTGCTCCGCCTACAAATGTTGGGATTCCTGTTTGCACTCCAGCTACTGATGATGGAAATCCTCCTGTTAATGTTGGAATTCCAGTTTGTGCTCCAGCTACTGATGTGGAAAATCCTCCAGGTGTTCCACCCATCCAGCTCGGAATTCCGCCATATCCTTGTTGTCCGCCTCCCATTAACATCATTTGTTCATAACTATCCGATCCACCTCCGAAAAAGCCATGTGGTGCATTATTGTCCATCCCTTTCATTCCTTTCACCTCTTCTACTCAATTTAGCCTACCTTTTTTATCATATTTCCTATAGAAAAATAGGTGTTTGTCTGTATTGGAATTCCGCTCTTTTATTTGTACGTATTGGAATAATTGAAAACTTAGACTAGGGTGATCCAGAGATTATTTTCTACACAAAAAAGCTCAGAGTATACATACTCTGAGCTTTTATTTAGAATAAATTAATTTGCAACAACATTAACAAGTTTTCCAGGAACAACAATTACTTTACGAACTGTTTTCCCTTCAATTTGGTCTTGAATTGCTTCAAGTGCAAGTTGTTCCATTTCTTCTTTTGATGCGTCTTTACTCATTGTTAGTTTTGCGCGAACTTTACCCATAACTTGAACAACAATTTCAACTTCATCTTCTACAAGTTTAGACTCATCAAATGTTGGCCAGCTTGCATATGTGATTGTTTCATTGTATCCAAGTTTGCTCCATAGCTCTTCCCCGATATGAGGTGCAACTGGTGCAATCATTTTTACGAAACCTTCTACATATTCTCTTGGAAGTGTTTCAGCTTTGTATGCCTCGTTGATGAATACCATCATTTGAGAAATCGCTGTGTTGAAGCGAAGCTCTGCATAGTCTTCTGTTACTTTCTTCACTGTTTGATGGTAAGCTTTTTCAAGCTCTTTATTTGGTGCGTCAGTAATTTTCTCACTTAATTCACCGTTATCTTGAACGAATAGACGCCATACGCGGTCTAGGAAACGACGAGCTCCGTCAAGACCATTTTCAGACCAAGCGATTGAAGCATCTAATGGTCCCATGAACATTTCGTATAGACGAAGTGTATCTGCACCGTGGCTTGCTACGATATCATCAGGATTTACAACGTTACCTTTTGATTTACTCATTTTCTCGTTGTTTTCACCTAGAATCATACCTTGGTTGAATAATTGTTGGAATGGCTCTTTCGTTGGAACTACACCGATATCATATAATACTTTATGCCAGAAACGAGCATATAGTAAGTGAAGTACGGCATGTTCTGCACCACCGATATAAATATCAACTGGAAGCCATTGTTTTACTTTTTCAGGATCTACAAGTGCTTCGCTATTGTTTGGATCGATGTAACGTAGGTAGTACCAGCAGCTACCAGCCCATTGCGGCATTGTGTTCGTTTCACGACGACCTTTTTTACCAGTCTCAGGATCAACAACATTTACCCACTCGTCAATGTTAGCAAGTGGTGATTCACCTGTACCTGAAGGACGGATGTTTTCTGTTTTCGGAAGAACTAATGGTAATTCCTCTTCTTTCACAGCTGTCATTGTACCATCTTCCCAGTGAATTACTGGAATTGGTTCACCCCAGTAACGTTGACGGCTGAATAACCAGTCACGTAGACGGTACGTTACTTTTTGATTTCCTGCGCTCGTTGCTTCAAGCCATTCAATCATTTTTGCGATTGCTTCTTCTTTATTTAATCCATCAAGGAATGCTGAGTTTACGTGTGCACCATCACCTGTGTACACTTCTTTCGTAATATCTCCGCCTTTTACAACTTCCTTCATTGGAAGATTAAATACTGATGCGAATTCATAGTCACGCTCATCGTGAGCTGGAACTGCCATTACAGCACCTGTTCCGTAAGTTGCAAGAACATAGTCAGCGATCCAGATTGGTAATTTCTCACCGTTTACTGGGTTAACTGCGTAAGCACCAGTGAATACACCAGTTTTCTCTTTCGCAAGTTCTGTACGCTCTAGGTCACTCTTCATTTTTACAGCGTTAATGTAAGCTTCTACCGCTTCTTTTTGTTCTGCTGTTGTAATTTCTGCAACAAGTGCATGTTCTGGAGCTAGTACACAGTATGTTGCACCAAATAATGTATCAGGGCGCGTTGTGAAAACTGTGAATTTCTCGTCTGTACCATCGATGTTGAAGTGTACTTCTGCACCTTCAGAACGACCGATCCAGTTACGTTGCATATCTTTTAAGCTTTCAGGCCAATCAAGCTCATCTAGATCTTCTAATAGACGATCTCCATAAGCTGTAATTTTTAACATCCACTGTCTCATCGGACGACGCTCAACTGGATGTCCACCACGCTCACTCTTACCGTCAATGATTTCTTCGTTTGCAAGTACTGTACCAAGTGCTGGGCACCAGTTTACAGGTACTTCATCAACGTAAGCTAAGCCTTTTTCAAATAGTTTTAGGAAGATCCATTGCGTCCACTTATAGTAGTTTGGATCTGTTGTATTTACTTCACGGTCCCAATCGTAAGAGAAACCTAATGATTTAATTTGGTTACGGAACGTATTAATATTATGCTCTGTAAATTCAGCTGGGCTGTTTCCAGTATCAAGTGCATATTGCTCTGCTGGAAGACCAAATGCATCCCATCCCATTGGATGAAGAACGTTATATCCTTGCATACGCTTCATACGAGATAAAATATCTGTCGCTGTATAACCTTCTGGATGTCCTACGTGTAAGCCTGCACCTGATGGATATGGGAACATATCTAGTGCATAAAATTTTGGTTTTTCTGTCTCATCTGGCGTACGGAATGTTTTATTCTCTTCCCAGTACCCTTGCCACTTCTTCTCAATTTCTTGATGATTAAAGCTCATGAGATACCCTCCTTGAAATTCTATTTATTTTCACCGCCCAAAATACAAAAAACCTCTCATCCCTAGAAAGGGACGAGAGGTTATAGATTCCCGCGGTACCACCCTAAATTAATGTACAAATATACATTCGCTTAGATCCGTAACGTGGATTAACGGCAATTGCTACTATTAGTTTCACAACTGCAACTCAAAGGCGAGTTCATAACGAAACGTGGATTGACTTGCACCGACCGTCAACTCTCTAAACCAGCTTCTATTACTACTACTCCTTCTCACTGTTATTACACATATAAGTTAAGTGAACTATCCTTCACTTAGTATCTCTTAAGAGCTTACTTAAAGCGAGGACTTCTCGGTTAATCGTTACTCTTAATAACTAACGAATTCATCTTAAGACAGCCGAGCTATCTCCCTTGTTCTAAAGGTTGTTTTATTTAAATATATTCTAAAACATGTTACATGTTCCGTCAAACTAAACTGCAATTTTTTCTTCAACTGTTTCTTCTACTTTTACTCGTTTATCATAAATGCTCGTTGCTATAAGCGCTACTACAAGCATTACCATGATTGCTATAAACAATACTTCCATATTGTATAAATCCACAATTGCTCCGCCAACGACCGGCCCGAACATTTTCCCTACAGTCGCCGCACTATTTACAACCCCTTGATAAAACCCTAATTTATCTTTTGGTGCAAGTATATTTGCAATCGTTGGAACCGCAGGCCATACAAATAACTCACCTATTGTTAATGTTACCATCGCAACGAGGAACATCGTAAATTGCTGCGCTTGGCTTAACACAATGAATGACGCCGCAAAAATGAAAATCCCAATCATAATTTGCTGTTTTAAAGAACGCTTCATCCAACGAATTAGCATACTAACAAGTGGCTGCGCACAAACAATCATCGCTCCGTTTATCGTCCATAATAAACTATAGTGACGAAGGCTAATATTCAATTCTTGCATATGTGTTGCAATCGCTCCTTGCCACTGTACGTATGTAACCCAGCATAAAGCATATGCTACACACACGATAAGAAGTGCTTTAAATCCAGGTGTAAGTGACCACCCTTTTTTCGTTTCGACTTCTTTTTGCACTCCTGGCTCTTTCTTGTCTTCCATACCGCGGAATCCAATAAAAGCAATTAAGAAGAAAACAAAGTATAAAATAAAGTTCGCTAAGAAAATATAATCAAAACGATACGATGCAACTAATCCACCACATGCTGTTCCGATCGCAATACCAACATTTTGTCCAACGTACATCGCATTAAATGCCCGTCTTCCGCCTTCTGGCCAAACCGTACCAACCATCGCATACATCGATGGGAAGACCATTCCAGAACCGAAGCCGATTAACGCTAGCCACACAACATATAACGGCCAACCGTGGAAGAACACAAGACCTAAAATCGATACAAGTGTAATCACAATCCCTACTAAAGTTGATTTATAACCGCCCCATTTATCAAATAAAACACCGCCGAGCAAGTTTCCGATTACACCAGTAAGCGAATTGATCATTAATACCATTCCGGCCACAGATAAAGATTTTCCTAGGTGATCATGCAAATAAATTGTATTAAAAGGCCATAAAAAAGAAGCACCCGTGACATTAATAATCATCCCAGCTACTAATAGCCATACTTTCCTTGGCATAGTTTCCCCTCCTATTCTATTTTTTTCGTTCATATATATAACAGTAAAATTGTAGTCGTTTTTAAATAGGAAGGCAACTGATTAATAGTTGATGAAATTCAGATAATGGTTCGACGGTAAATGAAATTATACTGATTGTTTCTTGGATTATATCAGCGATTATTAAAATATATCGACTTACCGACAAAAAATGACAACAGTAACAATGTATAAAGAGGCTGCATGAACTTCATGCAGCCTCTTTATACTATCCAACTTCCTTTTCTCGCTTCGCACGTTCTTTAGCACTCCATTTAAACACCTTATCTAGTAGCGAGTATATTCTCCCAGACTCTTTCGTTAATAATGGGTCCTAACGATGCCAATATTAAAACATATAAAGCAGAGAACGGTTTAATCGCTGCCATTAAGCCGCCCGCGATTCCAATATTCGCGACGATAATGGAAAATTCTCCGCGTGATACAAGTGTTAAACCGATATTCGTAGAAGCCTTATGCGATAACCCAGCTTTACGCCCCGCAACCATTCCAGCAGTAAAATTACCGATAAGAGTAATGAAAACTGCTCCTAATGCCAACCACACTGCTCCTCCAAGTGAAAATGGGTCTATACTTAAACCGAAGCTGAAAAAGAATATAGCTCCAAAGAAATCACGAAACGGAACAACGAGCTGTTCCATTCGATCACTATGCTCTGTTTCAGAAAAGACGAGCCCCAATAATAATGCTCCAATCGCCTCCGCGACATGAATCGTTTCTGAAAATCCTGCTACAAAGAACAAAATAGCGAATATTACGATAATAAAAATTTCATTGGACGAAATATCTAACATTTTATTTAAAAATCGTGTAGCTTTTCTAGCAACTACAAAGAATAGTAGCATATACCCTACTGCGATTAAAATAGATGTAAGAGCCCCTACAAGTGACGTTGCCCCTCCGAGTACTAATCCTGAAACGACCGATAAATATACGGCTAAAAAGATATCATCAAACATAATGATTCCTAAAATTAGCTCCGTCTCTTTATTACCAGATCTTCTTAAATCAACAATTACTTTCGCAACAATTGCACTCGATGAAATTGTTATGATCCCAGCAATAATTAATGTTTCTAATAAGGGGAAACCCATTATATATCCGTAAAGTAAACCTAATATAAAATTAAGCGATATATGAACAGTTCCCCCAAAAGCAATTGACTTTCCTGATTTAATTAATTTTTTAATTGAGAATTCTAAGCCTAAATAGAATAAGAGGAATATAACGCCAACACGGCCGAGGAAGGAAATAACTTCTCCGCTTTCAATAAATCTTAAATCGATAAGCCCTAAATCTGGGGCATGGGGCCCCACTAGCATACCGAGTATAATGAGAAACGGAATAATCGAGAACTTTAACTTTGCAGCGAGAATAGCTGCAAAAGCGACTAATACTAACGCAGTCCCAACTTCAAAGATTAAAGTATCCATCGATTATGAATCCCCTCCTACTGAAAGCAACTCATTAATAATTCTTTTTACTTCATGTCTTTCGCCTGATAGTACGAGCATATCGCCAGCTTCAATGATAGAATCTGGGCCTGGATTAAAGAACTTCTTCATATTCTTTTTCAAAATAGCAATAATCGTTACGTTATATGTGTTTCGGACATGTAAACTACCAATTGTTTTTTGTACGACTGGTGCATTATTTTCCACCTTAAACCACTCAATTGATAATCCTTCAAAGGCCATTTCAATCGTATCTAAAGCTTGTGGTCTATATACCATTCCGCCCAATATAGCTGCAATTTGTCTCGCTTCGGAATCACGAAGAGAGACGCTTGAAATACTCTCCTCATGATCAGCATCAAAATGGTACATTTCTCTTCGACCATCATCATGAATAACGATAACCATCTTTTCATTACCTTTTGTAATCACTTCAAACTTACATCCAATACCCGGCAGTTCGCTCTCTCTAATATTCATATTTTCCGCCTCCTAATTTTTTAGTTACGGCTTTTATAAATCGACATCAATCTCCGTTTTAAAGGTCTCATCCTTTGAGATGCCTAAATACTTTAGCGTCTCTGATGGAGTCGCGTGATGGAAATGTTTTTGCAATAACGCAATCGCTATCCCTCTTTTGTACGCATGAAATCCGAACGTTTTTCGCATTGAATTCGTTCCGATCTTACCAACAACTCCAACTGCTTCTGCAGCATTATGAATTACACGATACGCTTGTTGACGCGTAATTGAATTTGGCGTTTTATTAGATTGAAATACGTAATTTTCTCTTTTAACGCCAATAGATTGCACGTAATCTAAAAGCGCTTCTTTTACTTTTGTATTTAAATAAATATCTTGTTTAAATTTTTCATCTTTCACAGGAAGAGTATAAAACTCTTTAACAGTCCCGTCTTCATTTAATACATCTTCAAATTTCATGCTAAGTAGTTCTGTAATTTTTAATCCTGTGTTAATTCCAATAACAAATAAAAGATAATCTCGCTGGGAGTGCTCTTTTAAATATTTTTTCATAGCCTCAATTTGGCTTATATCTTTTAATGCCTCTACAACTTCCATACATGTATTCTCCTCATCTTATGAACGGTAATTTTCTCATTATGTTGTCCATTTTACCTTATCATGCTATGAGATTTCCATGTGTTATCCATTATTTTCACAATATACTCAGGTGGTTCTGGAAACTTTCAATGTGGAAACTTACGATTGTATAAATACGTTGCGGTAAAAAATGTGGGGATAAAAGTTCAGCTTCTTTCTACAGATTGGATTCCTCCTTTCCTTATACAGCTACTTCTACTTTTATATTACGTTACTTACTTGCATTATATTATATATTTCAGTAACATTAAAGTGTTTTTTCTGAAAATAATAAAAACCGAGCGTTTTTGCTCGGTTTTTATTATTAATCTTCTTTCGGAAGAACAATTCCTTTATACAATTGAACTGTAATGAAGTAATAAATCGCATAAATAACTACGAAAATTACGATTGGTACCCAAATACGGAAGTACGGATCGATTAAAATAAATCCGAAAATATTCATACCAACTAATACGTGAGCGATACCCACAATTGCTGGGAATAAGAATACTAAGAATAACTCTTTATAAATTGATTTCGTTAATAACTCACGGCGCACACCGATTTTACGGAGCATTTGATAACGCGTAATATCTTTTGATGCACCAGAAAGAATTTTAAACATAAGACAGCTTGCCATCATTGCTAAGAACGCAATTCCAAGGAAGAATCCCATAAATACTGTTCCACTCGCAACGCCGTATAACATGTCGTAAGTTTGATATTTACTATTTAATCTTTCAGCTTTTACATTTTTATATTTATCTAGCTGCAACTCGTCAAGTTTTTTCCATTCTTTTGTATATGCTAAGAAATCATCTGCTTTTCCGATAAATGCTATACCTTCTTTACCATTTATCCCATCGTACATTTTTTGATCTACAATTTTAATTGCATGATCTTCATATATATAATACGGATGAATTGTGCTAAAAGCATCAACCCATTCTTCTGGAAGTTCTTTAGCGTTCGCATCTTTTTCATTCATTTCTCTAGAAACTGCACCTACTGGTAGCTCCTGTGAAACCTTCTTTGTATTCACTAAATCCTTCATCGACTTCATATTTGTCATATCTTTTACGAAAGGACGATTTTTTTCTAAATCTTCTTTTACATAATAAACGTATTTATCATCAACTTTGTAGCGATATTCATTTTTTTCTTTAAATGTAATACCGTCTAAAATTTTCTTTTCTTCAGCTGTAGGATTATGAACAACTGAGTCATAGATTACTAAACCCTCAGACAGTTTGATAGCGTTATTTTTAAACGCCATACCACCTGAAATTGCACCTGCTCCAAGAGCAACTAACATCGCTACTGTAGCAAGAACCTTTGTTAAACTATTAATACGGAAGTTTAATTGTGCAAATGTAAAAGCGTTAAGTCCTTTTTCACTACGCTTTTTATTACTCTTTAACTTTTTAATAAAGACCGGGAGAAGTGATCCAAACAGCATGTAAGTACCAGCTGTCGTTGTAATTAATGCAATAATGATTCCCATTTCTCTTAGTTTTTCCATGTAAATCATTGATGCATAGCCCATTCCTAATAAAATAACCGCAAGGAATGCAACTACACCTGTCATTTTTCCTTTTACTGCAACACGTTCTGTTTGTGCGTCTGCATGTACAAGTTGCAGGACAGAAATACGTGATAATTTAATACTGTTCATAATTGCCGATAATACAAATAGTGCAAAGAAGAAGATGCACGTAACAGTCATAGATGGCAGGTAAAATGCTTTATAGCCTTCACCAGCAAATTCTAATTGTTTCATTAATAATTGACCGATACCTTCTGCAAGTCCTACACCAACTGCAATTCCAATTGCAAGAGACGCGGCGCCTAATACAATTGTCTCAATAAACATAAGTAATGTAACTTTATGCTTTTTTGCTCCTAACATCATATACATACCAAACTCTTTTTGACGAAGAGATAGTAAGAAAGAGTTCGCATACAAAATATAGAAGAACGTTATAATAGCTAGTAAAAATGAACCTGCTTGGAATACAAATCCAATTTGACCAATAGTAGAATTTTCCTTAAGGAAGGCCTCGTTTAACGCTAATGTTTGGAACATATAAAAAATTGAAATGGACATGACAAGACCAACAAGTAAGACGATATAATCTTTTAGCTTACTCTTTAGTCCTGACATGGAAAGTTTGAATAACATGCTCTAGAACCTCCTTTCTTACGCTTTTTGTGTGCCTAAGTCCGCAAGCACATCTAAAATTTCTTTATAAAACTCTTCACGTGTACCGCCGCGGTGAATTTCTTTATATAGCTCACCATCTTGAATGAATAAAATACGCTGACAGTAACTTGCACTGTATGGATCATGTGTAACCATCATAATAGATACGCCTTGATCTTTATTTAAGTTTGTCATCGCATCAAGTAAACTCGTTGCATTTTTAGAATCAAGCGCTCCTGTTGGCTCGTCCCCTAAAATAATTGCCGGCTCATGCACTAAAGCACGCGCTGCTGCCGAACGTTGCTTTTGCCCACCAGATACTTCAGATGGGTACTTTTGAAGTATTTCTGTAATTCCTAACATATCCGCTACTTTCTCGACTTTTGGTCCAATGTTACGTGATGGAACACCTTGAAGAGAGAGTGGAAGTGCAATGTTTTCATAAATAGATAAATTCTCTAATAAGTTAAAGTCTTGGAAGATGAATCCTAACTTTTGTGAACGGAAATCAGAAAGCTCACCTTGTTTCATTTTTGTAATATCCGTTCCTGCAATTTCAACAACGCCGCCCGTTGCTTTATCTAACGTTGAAATTACATTTAATAATGTCGTTTTACCAGAACCAGATGGTCCCATAATTCCAACAAACTCACCCTCTTGAATTGAGAATGACACACCTTTTAACGCGTGTGATTGGTTCTCACCTTTTTTACCGTACACTTTTTGAACGTTTTTCACGTCTACAACTGGTTTCGTCATATATATCCTCCTACGCTTGTTTTTCCATTACCTATTTTGCGCCTTTTGGAAGTGAACTGCTATTTGTTAACATTACATTTACCTTACACTTTTGTAATATAAAAAAGGTGTACTTGTAAGCTTGGCTGTTAATACTAGTTCACATTTCGGCATAGTAAATCAGTAAATGAAATTATATCGGCGATTTTCAAAATATATCGGCGCAACTACAAAAGCTGAAAATAAAAATAGGCTGTTCCACAAAAAGAACAGCCCACTTCTCTCTTTATTTCTTTAAAGGTGTTACCGTCCAGTACGTAATAACACGCCAAATCCATTCTAATGGACCCATTTTAAAGATTTTCATCCAAATTACACTAAACACAATTTGAATTGCATAAATTGCGATACATACATATAGCGTCTGCATGTATGTTAAGTTACCTGCAAAGTTAAATACACTACCGGCAATTAAAATCATTGCCGTTTGTCCGATATAATTTGTTAAAGCCATACGACCGTAGTATTTCAATGGTGCTAATAATGTTTGAACTGGTTTTAACTGAAGTAATAAAATTAATGCTCCTACATAGAAAGCTGAAATAATTGGTCCAACAGTAATACCAATTTTCAGAAAATGGCTTGCAGCATCCATTGTTCCGTCTTCATTCATCAATATCATATTTACAAATGGGTCAGCAGGCACGTGTCCATATTGATACCATACAGCTGCCACACTTAAAACAAACATAATGCCTGTAAAAATAGCGACTTGCTTTATGTTTTTTGAAAGATTTTCAAATACACGATATTGTCCTGCAGCAAGACCTAATAAAATTAAACCAAGTGGTAATAGTTCTTTAACACCCATTACACTAAAGGCTATTGTCAAAATAAGACCAATTACTAAGTTCACTTGTTTTTTCGCTTTATAAAACGGTAAAACGATTAATCCGCAAATTGCGTATAACGCTAGTGCTTCTCCAGGCTGAAACATGTAATGAATCAAACCAAAAATAAATAATGCAACTACGCGGCGGAAAAATAGAACATATCCATTTTTCTCTTTCGCAATCGCTCTTGTAATGAAGATATAGAATCCCACTCCAAATAAGAATGAGAAAATCGAGAAGAAACGACCTTCTACAAATAAGTATAGAAACCTTTGATAGCTAGCATCTACTGTATTAGGATCTGGAGTTTTAATATGAAGTAGTGCTAAAATATTTACTAAAATAATCCCCAGTAATGCGAAGCCACGAATGTAATCTAACTCATCAATTCGTTTGTTTGTAATATTGTTCCCCATAAAGCAGCTCCTTGTCCAAAATTTAATCCTCCCTTACTCTACTGGAAAAGTAAGCTTACAACTATCGGCAAACCTTACAGGAATCTTACATTATTGTCATATAACAAAACAAAACCAGGTCATATTGCGACCTGGTTTACTCTGATTGCTTTGATCTTTGAGGTTGTCCTTTTTTACTGTTACGCTGTTTCACTTGAACAATCGGATCAAGTTCATTCGAAAATTCAGCGTTATGTCCATTTTGTGTTTTTTGTTCTGGGTTATTTTGATCTGAACGTTTCGCCATTACATTCACTCCTTATTAGTGCGGTGTAATAATCATTTGATGTTGCAATTGGCGAATTGCCATACGCGCTCTATTTAACTGCTCACGTTGCTCATCATTCGCATGTTGTTGCATCGTTTGTAAATCGTTATATGCTTGTTCTAATTGCAACTGCGCATCCGAATACTCCATCGTATTATAATGCTCTTGTCTCATGCCTTGTTCTAATTGTTCTTTCGCATATTCCACCGCTTGTTCCGCTTGTGTAATATACGATTCAAGTGATTGACGCTCTGCCATAATTGTCCCTCCTTGCTTCAATTCCCCTTTAGTGTGTCCCTTCCTTATGAACCTTATGAGTATGTTATAATGGATTTTGTGTTATTTTGACTCGGCTTAGGAGGGAAAGTAATGAAGGTTCAAAACCCTTTTCCATATACAAACGACAATAAACGTTATCATACATGGAATTACCATTTACGAAATGAATTTGGTGAAAAAATCTTTAAAGTTTCATTAGATGCTGGCTTCGATTGTCCGAACCGTGACGGTACAGTTGCTTATGGCGGTTGTACATTTTGCAGTGCTGCTGGATCTGGTGACTTCGCTGGCGATCGCCGCGATGATGTTATAACGCAATATCATGAAATGAAAGAAAAAATGCGCTCAAAGTGGAAAGACGGAAAATGTATCGCTTATTTCCAAGCGTACACAAATACACATGCACCACTTGAAGTGTTAAAAGAAAAATTCGAACCGCTTCTAGCAGAAAAAGACGTTGTCGGTCTTTCTATCGCAACTCGTCCAGATTGTTTACCGGACGATGTTGTTGAATATTTAGCGGACTTAAATAAACGCACGTACCTTTGGGTTGAACTCGGACTACAGACCGTTCATGAACGTACTGCAAACCTTATTAATCGCGCTCATGATTATCCTTCTTACGTTGAAGGTGTAAATAAATTACGTAAGCATGGCATTCGAGTTTGCTCTCATATTATTAACGGTCTTCCTCTTGAAGATTACGACATGATGATGGAAACAGCTCGTGAAGTAGCGAAACTTGACGTACAAGGAATTAAAATCCACTTACTTCACTTATTAAAAGGAACGCCAATGGTGAAGCAATATGAAAAAGGACAACTCGAATTCCTTTCTCTTGAGGATTACGTAAGCCTCGTTGTTGACCAACTTGAAATTATTCCAGAAGACGTAATTGTGCACCGCATCACAGGTGACGGTCCGCCTGATTTAATGATTGGCCCAATGTGGAGCTTAAATAAATGGGAAGTTTTAAATTCCATCGATGCAGAATTTGTACGCCGCGGAAGCTGGCAAGGAAAATATGCAAATGAGGAGAAACAAAAATGAAATTAGAACGTGTATTACCGTTTGCTCGTACTCTCTTGCAAACGGCAGTAAAAGAAGGCGATTACGCTGTAGATGCAACTTTAGGAAACGGGCATGACACTTGCTTCCTAGCTGAAATCGCTGGAAATAACGGAAAAGTATTTGGATTTGATATTCAAAAAGAGGCGATTGAAAGCTCAACAACTCGTCTAAAAGAAAAAAAACTTTTCGAACGTACTGTTTTAGTTCACGATAGTCACGATACACTTCTATCCATATTACCAGAAGATGCAAAAGGAAAAGTAACAGGTGCAATTTTCAACTTAGGTTACCTTCCTGGCGGAGACAAACATATCGTCACAAAACCGAACTCAACAATCTCGGCGATCGAGCAATTATTAGAAGTAATGGCGCCTGAAGGTATCATCGTCCTTGTCATTTACCACGGACATCCAGAAGGACAAGTAGAACGCGACGCTGTACTTAAATTTGCAGAAGAACTAGACCAAAAACAAGCTCACGTACTGCGATATGGCTTTATTAACCAGCAAAATAATCCGCCATTTATTGTGGCGATTGAGAAACGATAAAGTGAAACTTTAATCAGTGGGGGGAATCCCCACTGATTATTAGTTGAACCAATCGGGCATTTATGGGCAGTTTATCTCCCAACTAACTTCTTTGCTCCAGCCGAATTTTAAGGTGGAAGTTTTACTGCCCGTTAATGTGGGGTAATATATCAACGATTTTTCAATTATATCTATCGTAACTCGGGATATATCAACGATTTTTTCGATATATCTATCATAACTTACAATATATCAACGATTTCTCGGATATATCGATTGTTCGACAAAACATAACAAAAAAAGACGTGCACTCATTGCACGTCTTTTTGTTATTCTCCTATATAATGGATATATACACTATTTAAAGAAAGAAGGATAGAACTTTGCTAGTAGAACTAAGGGGAATTCAAAAGAAGTATAGCAAATCACTTATACTAGACAACATTGATTTATCCATTCCAGAAGGAGAAGCGCTCGCTATTATTGGCGGGAACGGGACTGGAAAAAGTACTCTGCTAAAAATAATTGCAGGATTTATTTCACCTACGGCAGGGACGCTCAAAAGAAAAGAACATATACAAATTGGTTATGTACCTGAACATTTTCCTGAAGGAATTCGTTTTACATTAGCGGATTATTTATTTCATCTCGGCTGCATTCACGGCTTATCAACAACATATTTAAGAAATAAAATTCCGATGCTCCTTGAGACTTTTCACTTACATCATGCAAGACATTCCGTTGTACGAAACTTTTCAAAAGGTATGAAACAAAAAACAGGTATTATGCAAGCATTACTTACGGACGTCCATTTATTAATTTTAGATGAACCGCTTTCTGGGCTCGATCCTCACTCTCAGCAAGAATTAGAACATATTTTACTCTCATTAAAACAACAAGGTATATCTATACTCTTCACATGTCATGAAAAACAACTATTAGAAAACTTCGCCGATAGAATTGTGACGTTAGCAAACCATACAATCACAGCAGATACCTTTATACAAAAAGGGGCAGAACAAGTCTATATTGAAGCAATCGTTCACGACACATTTTCAGCGATAGAACTACAAAAGCAATCCGGTTTTATACACGTTACACACAAATCAAATCAAAACCTTATTCAATTACAAATCGAAAAAGAATATACAAACGAAATGCTTCAGTTTTTATTACATAAAAAAGCATCTATCACACTGCTACAACCTAACTTTTAAATCGAAAGAAGGTTTATTATGTTCGCGCTTATTCGTTACCATTTTCTCGACTATACAAAATCGTATAAGTATATCCCTCCTATTGCGATGTACTTTGTGAGCTTGCTTTTTGTATATACATATAAACCGACTCCTATTGTACCGACATATTTAGAAACAGCTCTCGCGCTTTATTTATTATCTGCCTGGATTACGGTCACAATCTTTCATACTGAAGACCCTGTACAAGAACAAATTACTATTTCTCACACAAATAATATTTCCGCATTATACGTTGGTAAATATATTACAGCTCTTCTCATTTGTACTGTATTATCTTTTATATCCGTAATCTATCCAATTATTTTGCAAATGTTTAATGAAAAAATGACAGTTTCTTTATTTCTAGTCGGATTTCTCTCTCACATGTCTTTCTCTATACTAGGAATTTCAATCGCAACATTATTTACTAGAAATATGATTCAAAAAGCAGGCACTGCTTGGCTTAGCCTTACCTTTATATTGCTTATAACGATCGCATCTATCCGGTTTAAAAAAGAGTTATTATGGTTTTTACCACCTGTCGAAAGCTTTCTAATGCTTGGCCAATACAAATATAATATACTGACTCACACACTATGGCTCACAACTTGGGCTATCGTATATTCATTTTTATTATTTACCTTATTTCTTTTTATCGTTCGCAAAAAACGTTTTTAATTACATATTAAAGGAGACGAAACAATGATTGGAATACTAGCAGGAATGGGACCAAAATCAACTGGACCATTCGTCGATACAGTTGTAGCAAGGTGCCAAATAATATACGGAGCAAAGCATGATATGGACTTTCCTCATATGATGATTTACTCGTGCCCAACACCATTTTACATGGATCGCCCTATTGATCACGAAGCGATGAAAAAGGCGATTATTGACGGAGCACAAAAACTTGAAAGTACTGGTGTAGACTTTATCGCTATGCCTTGCAATACAGCCCATCTTTACTTTGAAGAATTACAGCGTTCTCTTTCTATCCCGATTTTACATATAGTCAATGAAACGTTACAAGCAATTCCTAAAAATACAAAAAGAGTCGCTCTTCTCGCAACAGAAGCGACAGTTCAAGCTGGTATTTATCAAGACGGGATTGCAAAACGGAATATAGAATACATTCATTATGAAAAATGGCAAACGATGATTAATCAAATTATTACATATATTAAAAGCGGAGAAATTGAAAAAGCTCGCAAATTATGGAGCGCGCTCGTTGTGCAGTTGAAGGATGAAGTAGATACCGCAATTATCGCATGTACTGATTTGAATGTTGTGGCTAGTGAGAATTTTGTTGATTCTTCTCAATGTCTTGCGAAAGCGGTTGTTAGGATGTACTTATCAAATATAAAGAGATCTTCATAAACATAGAAAACACTCCTTCTAAAATGTGTTTTATGTTTAATAAAAATCCCACAAACTTTTAACTTTCTTCACAATTCTTTCAAAGTAATCACACTTAATCTCGCTATATTAAATAAGTAGTTATTCATATAGGGAAGGTTAGGGGAACTGAAAGTATGAAAGTAAATCGTTCGCTTCATTACATTTTTTGGCGTTGGCATTTTTATGCTGGGCTTTTTATTACGCCACTTCTTATTACGTTGTCACTGAGCGGAATTGGGTATTTATTTCGGGAGGAAGTTGAAGATTTCATCTATAAAGATTTATATTTTGGGAAGAGTGCTCAAACAGAATCTATTTCGATGTCTGATTCTATTTCCTTAACAGAGAAAAAATATCCACATTATAGCGTGGCGAAAATTAGTGAGTTTAATGGGGATTATAATACGAGACTTACGATTGCAAATGAGTATACTGGACAACAAAAATATGTGTATTTAGATAGTAATAATCAAATTGTTGGAGATCAAAATGCAAGTGAAACGTTTGCCAATATCATGAGGGAATTACATAGTTCTCTTTTAGTTGGCGGCACTATCGTTAACTATACTGTGGAGCTTGCGGCATGCTGGACAATCTTTTTAATCATAACCGGATTGTACATGAGTATACGCCAATTCAAAAACACACCATCATCCAATAAGCGAGAAAAAGCAAAAAGACGTCATTCTATTATCGGTATTATATTTACAATTCCTCTCTTTCTGCTAGTCGCATCTGGATTGCCATGGTCAGGATTTATGGGGAACCAAATTTATAAAATTGCATCGTCAAATGAATCACTCGGATATCCAAAATTTTACATGGCACCGCCTGAATCAAAGGTAAAAGAATTGCCGTGGGCAACAAGAAAAGAAGCTCCTCCTGAATCGAATTCAAATGAACCGAAAGCAATTTCTGTCCATGAATTACAAAAAGGAATTGAAATAAAGAAGCCATATGTTATTTCACTACCAGCTGATCCAAAAGGTGTATTCACTGTTTCGAAATCGAGCGGTTCCGGTATTACAGGTATGCATGTTGCACCAAATGAAGAGATAACAGCTTACTTTGACCAATATAGCGGGGAACTCATTTCCAAAACGGACTATCGTGATTATGGATTACTTGCACAATGGTTCACTTACGGTATCCCACTTCATGAAGGACATTTATTCGGATGGCCAAATAAAATATTATGCTTACTAACGACATTATCTCTACTACTTCTCATTTATTACGGAATAAAAATGTGGTTAGCAAGGAAGCCGAAAGGAAAATTAGCAGCACCACCAAAGCAAAGAGATAAGAAAAGCATAATCGTTTTCTTTATCATGATGGTTATACTAGGCGCTGTCATGCCTTTATTCGGGCTATCTGTTTTATTGATTTTTGCGATTGAACTTCTTATATATGTATTTTCAAAAATACGATCATAATGAAAAGAAAACCACTCTACATGAGTGGTTTTCTTCATCACTGCGCTGTTTTTTTTCGGTACATCTTCCCGTTCCAATAGAAGAATCGTGAAGTGAGGCCTCCGTACTTTACAATGCGCCGTGCCATTTTGTGCATATTCTTTTGTGCTGATACTTTTTGATCTGATAAATAAATACCAAGTAACCCTCGGCTTATGAGACGATGAAACTTCGCATGAGGCAAATCACCAATGCTCTTCTCCGCTTCTTCTACAAAGTGTTTCATCCGATCTAATATCGCTTGCTCGTTTTCGTAATAACTACAGAAATTCAAATCTCCGCCTATACGGTCTTCTTCTTGATCAATGAAATAATCAAGTAAGATATGAAGTCCTTGTACGTAAGGGAAGTACCCTTGTCTAATTTTCGCAATATCTTCATCATGTAACTCATCATGAAATGCATATGCTACAAGACAGAAAATTCCAAGTGTAGAACCGGCACATGCTGAAAATTCAAACCAACTCATCTCAGGTAAGTTTTCTTTATGTGCTTCAAACCAATTTTTCAGGCGCGGCTCTCTTTCTTCTAATTTCACGTGTTTATGAATTTGCAAATCACAATAATAACAAGCAAGTTCATGAAGAACAGGAGCAATTTTGTCATAGTGCTTCGTTTTCTTTAAAACATCTTGGCATGTTTCAACAAGTTCATCTAAATAACCACCATCATCTTGATCATCACGATAACGATAATAATTACCGCCACCTTCTACTTCAGGTGATAATGCCATTAACATCGATTCATGCAGTGCGGCAAAATCATTTGGATCAAGTGATGTACTGCGATCACATAAATTATCTAAATAGTCGCTGATCGTTTGATACGCTACGATAAAACGAATACATTCTTCTCGGTGTTCATTTGCTAGCAGAGCTAAAATGCCACCGCCCTCACAATGAAACGTTTTATGCTCAATACTTGCGATTGCCTGACTATGAAGCTCATCATTCGGAATATGGTAGGCACGCTCTTTCCACATCGCTAGCTCATGGTGTACAACCGGAAACACATCACGGTATACTTTCGCCATGAGCGTTATGGGATTACTCGGTACGTTCACTTCTTCCTTCATCTCCTCTATTAAATGTACAAATAATGATTTATTTGTTTGTTTTTACTATATTATTGACATGCATTTCAGTAAATGACTGAATATAACTCAAAATTTCATCACGCTCATACTCATTTAATAACTCGTGATAACAATTCGGCCATTCTTTAAAAGCCTTATCACTTATTTTAACATTATCAAACCAAGTGCGGACACGTGTTTTATCTACAAGTTTATCCTCACAAGCTTGCATTAGCAAGAGCGGAACATCTGGAAAATCATCTATTTTTTTATGAGCGATTTCGATAGACTTAATCAATTCACTATACCAACGTACTGATACTTTGCGCAAGAACAAAGAATCATTCTCCATTGCATCTCTCACTTCGTGGTTACGTGTTGACATTTCCACCGTAAGATTCGTTGCAAATTGCAATTTTGGAGCCACAACATTTAATATTTTTGAAGCAAATTGAAGCGGAGCAGAGGGTCCAGTCACTACCCCTAAACAAGGCGAACTCAAAATAATACCCTCTACATCTTCTCTCTTCGTTTCTTGCATCATACGAATGACAATAAGACCACCCATACTATGACCGAATAGAAAAATAGGTAACCTATACTTTCTTGCTTCTTTCACCCATAGTTTAACTTCCTCTATGTATTCATCAAATGAATCAATATGTCCTCTATTTCTTGAAGTCGTTCCATGTGACGGAAGATCCCCCATCACGACGTGGTAGCCGATATGATTCCACATTTCCGCAACGGCTTCGTAACGTCCGTGATATTCCATTGCGCCGTGCACAATAACAATGACAGCCTTTGCTTCCTCCGCTTCATAATTCCACATACGGCTCTCCTCCATTTCACTCTTTCTCATAATTTGATACACTAAAACTAGTCTCTAGGAAAGGAAGACTTTACATGATATATCCTTACAAAGAAAAAAAACCGAAAATTGCGAGTAGTGCTTTTATCGCTGACTATGTTACGATTACAGGCGATGTTTACGTTGGCGAGGAATCAAGTATTTGGTTTAATACAGTCATCCGTGGTGATGTGTCACCAACGATCATTGGAGACCGAGTAAATGTACAAGACCAATGTACACTCCACCAAAGCCCTCAGTATCCTCTTATCTTAGAAGATGATGTTACAGTTGGGCATCAAGTTATTTTACATAGTTGTCATATTAAAAAAGATGCTTTAATTGGAATGGGATCCATTATATTAGATGGTGCTGAAATTGGCGAAGGAGCTTTTATCGGCGCTGGAAGCCTCGTTTCACAAGGAAAGAAAATTCCACCAAACACGTTAGCTTTCGGTCGTCCCGCGAAAGTCATTCGTGAATTAACAGCAGAAGACCGTAAAGATATGGAGCGTATTCGCACGCAATACGTTGAAAAAGGTCAATATTATAAATCATTACAGAAGTAAATTTCCGCTGCCATAAGATTGGCAGCTTTTTTTATATAAAATCTAACTTTTTCTTTACAAAACATTATTACTCCCTCAACAAAATCTTATTAAAATAAAAGCTAATATCTCCATATATATGTAAACGAGGGAGGAGAATTTTCATGAAGGTCAGTGGATTATATAAAATAGAATGTTACATTTTCAAAGGAATTAATCGCTACTTTGATCAAAAAACATTAAATATCTTTTTCAGCAATATTACTCATATCGGTGGCGCGACTTTCTCCATCGCACTCACACTTTTCTTTTTAATTTTTGCAAAAGGTACTTTACATCAAGCAGCAATTGCAACTGCTATTTCTTTAGCAATTAGCCATATTCCTGTACAAATATTAAAAAGATGGTATCCACGAAAACGTCCTTATTTAACAATTCAGGATGCAAAATATCCAGTCCATCCATTAAAAGACCACTCTTTCCCGTCTGGTCATACAACAGCCGTTTTCTCTGTCTTCATTCCATTTATTTGCTATAATCCAAGCTTACTTGCTTTCCTATTACCGTTAGCATTATGCGTTGGTATTTCACGTATTTATTTAGGACTTCACTATCCGTCAGATGTATTCGTCGGTATGTGCCTTGGCACTTGCTCTGGCATCATCTCTTTTTATCAATTCATCCCACTTTTCACATAAAGGAGTGATATGATGAGAGTCGCCATTTTTACCGATACTTTTACGCCACAAGTTAACGGGGTTGCGAAAACGTTAGAGCGATTAACACGATATTTTCAGAAAGAACAGATCGTCTATTCTGTTTTCGCCCCTCAGCATACAGCTGAAGATAATTTTGTAGCGAATGTGAATAAGATGAGAAGTATCCCGTTAACAATATTATATCCAGAATGTCGTTTTTCTTTTCCTACTCCGCGCATTAAACGGGAACTACTTTCCTTTAAACCTGACATTATTCACATTGCCACACCTTTCAACATGGGACTTTGTGGATTGTATTATGCAAAAAAGTTAAACATCCCAGTTGTCGGTTCTTATCATACTGATTTCGATGCCTATTTACGTTATTACAAAATCGAATTCCTCTCCAATATGCTGTGGAGCTATTTAAAATGGTTTCATAGTCATATGCAAAAAAATTTTGTACCCTCTCCTGAAACATTACATCAATTAAAACATAAAGGCTTTCAGGCCCTCTCTATTTGGGGACGTGGTGTAGATTGCAATCTCTTTCATCCATCTTACAATACAGACCTATTCCGAAAAAAATATAATATTACAGCGAAGTACGTCCTTTCCTATGTTGGACGGATTGCTCCTGAGAAAGATATTGATACGTTGCAAAATCTTATCGTTAAATCAGCACATACTCGAAGCGACATTCATTGGCTTATAGCAGGAGACGGTCCTCTAGCAACAAGTTTACGTGAAGCTGTTCCGAAAACAAATATCACTTTTACTGGCTATTTACAAAGTGCAGATTTAGCTGAAGCATATGCTTGTTCTAACATAATGGTATTTCCATCAGCTACTGAAACATTCGGAAATGTCGTACTTGAATCACTCGCATGCGGTACACCTGTTATTGGTGCAAATAGTGGCGGGGTTAAAAATATTATTACAGATGGAAAAACGGGAGTTCTTTGTCCGCCTAAAAATGAAGATGCATTTCTATCATCCATTTATTTTTTATTACAAAATGAAGAAAAACTTGAGCAGATGGGAATAGCAGCTTCATCTTTTGCGAAATCAAAGAGCTGGGATGAGATCTTTCGTGGCTTGCTTAACCAATATGAAGAAGTCCTTCAGCATAACGCATCAGAGTTGCTTGCTTAAATAGAAAAACTCCCTTCAAAAAAACGAAGGGAGTTTATTACATGGTCATAAATTTTAGTTTAATAAATGATACATAAGGTTAAGCATTGTTTTATTTCTATATTAATTATATCAAAAATAAACATAACTAAACAGACTTGTAATAAAAACCCATAAAAATTAATATATGGTTATACAGTATTTTAACTGTATAATGATTTTAAGAATTCCCCTTAAAATCAACTTACTCACATACCTTTATACAGCAATTGTTCCCCAATTCTGTATATCAAAAAAACCTTTCATTCATTTGAAAGGTCTTTTTGAGCCTGCCCATATTCTTCTTTCGTATTTACATTTATAAACCAATCCGCATTCGCTTGTACATCTTCTCCAGAAACATACTTCACATTACATTGTGATAAAAGCTGCCCCATACTTCTTTTTTCTTCCTGAAGTAAAGCATAAATCTTTTCTTTCATGCGGTTATGATACGCCGCAAGTAGCGGTTGTTTTCTTCCATTAATAATAGGTACAACCGCATCATATTCATTGTTCGTTTGCTCCAGTAAAATGGTAAACCATTCATGCGAAACATTTGGCGCATCGCAAGGCATAATAGCATACCAATCTGCTTCTATGTATTCCATACCTGATACAATGCCGGCAAGCGGTCCATTTCCTTTATAGTGCGGAATGTCTTCTATAACAGGTACTTGTACGAATTGCTCTACTCGCTCTTTTATATCAGTATGGCTAATTACTACAATGTCTTGCAAAGTATTTCCCATCACTTTCACAATATGCTCAACAAAAGTAGTTCCCTTCCAAATTGCTAACGCTTTCGGCTCACCGAATCTACTCGACATACCACCTGCTAATACAATTCCAGCATACTTACTCATTGGCGATGCAGCTCAAATGTAATATGACCTAATTCCGGTAAAATTAATTTATTCATCGCAAGGCGAACCGCTCCGCTAGACCCTGGCATCGAGAAGACTACTTTGCGCCCAATTGTACCACCAATCGCTCTACTTAACATTGCGCTGCTTCCGATATCTTCTAAATAACTAATCATACGGAACAGCTCACCAAATCCAACAATTTCTTTATCTAATAACGCTGATACTGCTTCAATTGTGACATCGCGTTTCGTAATACCAGTACCGCCATTTGTTAATATAACATCTACATCTTCCTTATGATAACCAGCTAACACTGCTTGCTGGATACTTTCTTTATCATCTTTTACAATTTCATAAGAAGTTACTTTATGTCCCGCTTCTTTTAACAATTCATGTAATAGTTGTCCGCTCTTATCTGTTTCTTCCGTACGTGTATCGGAAATCGTCACGATCTTGCAACGCACTTCTTTTGGAGCTTGTTTTTTATGTTCAGTTACACTCATTTTTTATCTTTCCTTTCTTAAAGACTTTTCTTCATTTTATCATACATACCTTTACACAATTATGTATGAAGCCAATCATGCGCCATGATACAATATAAGTATACTAACCCACAAAAAGGAAAGTGCACTTTCTTATACTCCTAGACTACACATCTTTAGCTACTCTTTATATTTTCTACATAATAGAATTCAATTTTAAAACTTGTACTAAAAAATAAATTGGAGGTCTACATAGTATGGAACTTTATAAAAAATTAACAACAACATTTATCCTCTTATTCATCGCTTCAATCACTGTCGGCTTTTCCTTAAAAGGCGCAATTCCATACGCTACATTAGTAAGCATTATATTCGCGACACTATTTTTACTAAGTAGTGCCTTTTGCGCAGGTAAAGCACGTCAAATGAAAGGTTGATTACATATGTCCAGAAGAAACCAATCCTTTGTAAATCATGTGAAAAGAAAATACAAAAGGAGGACTTACATTGTTTAAATCAAACCGTATCCAGTTACGAAAGTTTTCCGAAGATGATATTCTAACATATTATAAATGGCATAATGATATAGACGTTATGAGTTCAACTACTCTCACTCTTGATAAATATTCCCTTCAAGACACAGAAAAACTTTGCCAGCAATTTATTCATTCTTCGGACTCTAAGAGCTATATCATTGAAGAAAAATCTACGCATCTTTCAATTGGTATTACTTCTTTAATTCATATTGATTCGTATAACCGAAACGCTGAATGTATTATTGATATTGGTAACAAGGATTACTGGGGGCAAGGTTATGGGAAGGAAGCTTTCACCTTATTATTGGATTATGCATTTTTAGAATTAAATTTACATCGCCTTTCTTTACGAGTATTTTCTTTTAACGATAGAGCAATTAAATTATATAAATCACTCGGTTTTCAACATGAAGGAACTTGTAAAGAAGCTATATTCCGCAATGGCAATTGGCATGACATTGAACTCTTCGCTTTATTCCAACGTAATTATAAATAAAAAAAGCTTTGCGCTCACCGCGCAAAGCTTTTTTTCATATATTATAGACCAGCTTGCTCTTTTAAAGCTGCTGCTTTGTCTGTACGCTCCCATGATAGATCTACATCAGTACGTCCGAAGTGGCCGTAAGCTGCTGTTTGTTTGTAAATTGGGCGACGTAAGTCTAGCATTTTAATAATACCAGCTGGGCGAAGATCGAAGTTGTTACGAACTAGTTCTACTAGTACGTCTTCAGATACTTTACCAGTGCCGAATGTATCAACTGAAATTGATACTGGTTGTGCTACACCGATTGCGTATGCAAGTTGTACTTCTGCTTTTTCAGCAAGACCAGCTGCTACGATGTTTTTCGCAACATAACGAGCTGCATATGCTGCAGAACGGTCAACTTTTGTTGCATCTTTACCAGAGAATGCACCGCCACCGTGGCGAGCGTATCCACCGTAAGTATCAACGATGATTTTACGTCCTGTTAAACCAGCATCACCTTGTGGTCCACCAATTACGAAGCGGCCAGTTGGATTAATGAAGAATTTCGTTTCTCCATCCATTAATTCTGCTGGTACTACAGCTTTAATTACGTGCTCTTTTAAGTCGCGATCGATTTCTTCCCATGTAACATCTGGGTGATGTTGTGTAGAAATTACGATAGTATCAACACGTACTGGTTTACCATTTTCATCATACTCAACTGTAACTTGCGTTTTTCCATCCGGACGTAGGTATGATAATGTATCATCTTTACGTACTTCAGTTAAACGGCGAGCTAATTTGTGAGCAAGCGAGATTGGAAGTGGCATTAACTCTTGTGTTTCATTACATGCGAAACCAAACATTAAACCTTGGTCTCCTGCACCAATTGCCTCAATCTCAGCGTCAGTCATTTGACCTTCGCGTGCTTCTAGCGCTTGGTCAACACCCATAGCGATGTCAGCAGATTGCTCATCGATAGATGTTAAAACTGCACAAGTTTCTGCATCGAATCCGTATTTTGCGCGTGTGTAACCAATGCCTTGAATTGTTTCACGAACGATTTTTGGAATATCTACGTAAGTAGAAGTCGTAATTTCCCCCGCTACCAATACTAAACCAGTTGTTACAGTTGTTTCACAAGCTACACGTGCATTTGCGTCTTTTGATAAGATCGCATCTAAAATTGAATCAGAAATTTGGTCACAAATTTTATCTGGATGTCCTTCAGTTACAGACTCAGATGTGAACAGATGACGTTTTTTTGTCATGTGGTAAACCTCCCTACAGTAATTGTATATATTGTACGGAACTCATCCTTAATTTGCCACAAACTGCGACATACATTTATTCTCCCACACAAGCATACAGAAAAACCTTTCCTACTTTACATAGAGGAAAGGTTTAATTTGCTACTTGCATACTGCTTTTTGCCCTTCGCTCTTATCGTTCGAGACCTGTAGCCTCGCACAGGTTTTAGCACCTATTCACCTGTATTTACCAATACAAGTGAGGTTGCTGGGCTTCATCGGGCCTGTCCCTCCGCCAGCTCGGGATAAGAGAGTATCCGTCCCAACCTATACTAAAGAAATGATATTCATTTGTCAATTAATATTCACATTTTCCTGAAAGTTTTTCTCAATACGCCTGAAATGAAATATTAATAGGGAAATAATGCATTCACACAAACAAAAAGAAATAAATAGTATACATTATTTATATAATTGTGTTATACTCTTGTTGGGGATTACGAGAAATATTTCATTAAATGAAAAGGATGGTATATAAATATGAGTACTGTGAATGTCCAAATTGGTTTACACGAATTATTGAACGGAAGCAATGCACAGATTCAACTAAGTGTTCCGCAATTAGTGGAAAAAGTATTAATGCGAAATGAAGGGAAATTAACTTCTACTGGTGCCGTTTCTGCTTCAACAGGAAAATATACAGGACGTTCTCCTAAAGATAAATTTATTGTGAAAGAAGCATCGGTTGCTGACAAAATTGCTTGGGGAGCTGTAAACCAACCGATTTCTGAAGAACATTTTAATAAATTATATACTAAAGTTTTAGAATACTTAAAAGAAAAAGAAGAGTTATTCGTCTTCAAAGGATTTGCAGGCGCTGACCGCAATTACCGCCTACCAATTCAAGTTATTAATGAATATGCATGGCACAATTTATTTGTACATCAATTATTCATTCGTCCAACTGAAGAAGAATTAACAACTCATGAGTCAGGGTTCACAATTGTTTCTGCACCGAACTTCAAAGCTGATCCAGCTGTTGACGGTACAAACTCTGAAGCATTCATTATGGTTTCATTCGAAAAACGTATTGTACTAATTGGTGGTACAGAATACGCTGGAGAAATGAAAAAATCAATCTTCTCTATTATGAACTTCTTACTACCTGAACAAGATATTCTTTCTATGCATTGCTCTGCAAACGTAGGTGAAGAAGGTGACGTAGCACTATTCTTCGGTTTATCTGGAACAGGTAAAACAACATTATCTGCTGATCCAAACCGTAAATTAATCGGTGATGATGAGCACGGTTGGTCTGATAACGGTGTATTCAATATTGAAGGCGGTTGCTACGCGAAATGTGTAAACCTTTCTCACGAGAAAGAACCACAAATTTTCGATGCAATCACATTTGGATCTGTTTTAGAAAACGTTATCATTAATGACCAAACACGTATCGCCGACTACAACGATACTACTTTAACAGAAAATACTCGTGCTGCATACCCTATGCATGCGATCGACAATATCGTACTGCCAAGTGTTGCTGGACACCCAAATACAATTATTTTCTTAACTGCTGATGCATCTGGCGTATTGCCTCCAATCAGTAAGTTATCAAAAGAGCAAGCTATGTATCATTTCTTAAGTGGTTACACTAGTAAACTAGCAGGAACAGAGCGCGGCGTTACTTCTCCGCAAGCTACATTCTCAACTTGCTTCGGTTCACCATTCTTACCACTTGATGCATCTCGCTACGCTGAAATGCTTGGTGAAAAAATCGAGAAACACGATGCGAAAGTATTCTTAGTAAACACTGGCTGGACTGGTGGCGAATACGGCGTTGGTAAACGTATGAACTTAGGTTACACTCGTGCAATGATTCAAGCTGCATTAAACGGTGAACTTGCAAAAACTGAAACAGCTAAACATGATATCTTCGGTCTTGAAGTTCCACTTCACGTACCAGGTGTACCTGACGAAGTGTTAATGCCTGAACAAACTTGGGCTGATAAAGCTGCTTACAAAGCAAAAGCAATCGAACTTGCAAATGAATTCAAAGCTAACTTCAAAAAATTCGACAGCGTATCTGAAGACATTATTAACTTAGGCGGTCCAATCGCTTAAATTAAAACTTTCTGTTGGAATAACCCTTTACTCATATGAATAAGTGTCGTGTAACCGTAAAGTTTCGCGTACTCACCGACAAAACCCAATGCGGCTTAACGGTTACACACACTTACATAAAAAAGAAGCTTACGTGAAAACGTAAGCTTCTTTCTATATCTTATATAAAGTGAAACGCTAATCTCTTCATCTGTGACCTAGATTATAAAATTACAGCTTCGAATATATACATTATATCCCTACTCACTACATCTCTCGGGTTTCACATCGTATGGGGCTAAAAAAGGCCCTGACCGCTTCTATTCGTGACTGGATCATCTATTCCATCTAAAAAGAAGTCTTTTATCTTTTTAGCTCTTTGTTAGTTCTTTCTCATCTTTCATGCTATAGTAACCTAAATTCACAACGATTAAGAAATACCCACCCATAATCCCTACTGCAAATGCCCACATAACCATGTGGTGCTCAATTTCGTACATAATAATAGCACCCAAAATGGCAGCTGCAAAACGGTTAAACATACCGAGTGTCGGTGCTTTCGTCTTCTTTACAATACTATCTCCAAGCTTCTCAATTCTTCTGCCTAAAAGCCAAACGCAATACATACTTACAATAAGCCCAATTCCAGCGCCTAAAAAGTGTGCTGAAAACGGTGTTAACATCCAACCTAGTAACAAAATACCTAGTATATAATACGATTGGATTTTAAATGATCTTAGTGACATACTAATCATGCTGTACCTCTCTTCATTCGTTCTTATCTATCCAACAAAAAATTTCTTTCAAATTCATATTCCTTACATTCATTTCATTCAAATTAAAAACAACATAAACAGTATGTTTATGTTGTTTAAATGTTTTTAGAAAATAATATTATACAAGATTTCAAACATCATATTCTCATATTTTGTGACGGTTTTTCAAACTTTTTTCGTCCATTTATGAAAAAAATGATATCAATCTATGAACATACGGATATGATGTAATAAGCACACAAATAAAGGGGGCGTCTAATGATTTATTTTTTAATGGCTCTCATTCACCTCATTATCCCTGCACTTATTGGACTTTCATTGTATTGGTACACGAAAAATCATAGCATTTTTTACGCTGTCCTCGGTGTTCTTCTTCCAGGTATTATTCTTATTACACTCTTCCGTATTCCATTTTTAAACTTAATTCCACTTATTACTGCTATCTTGTTTCTCATCTTCTTACCAAAAATAAAAAAATAGGAAAGCAGATCATAGGTGATCTGTTTTCCTATTTTGATATAGGTTCCCCTGCAATAGAATGAACTTTTACTTTCTCCGATTTCACAAACCATAGACCGACAAAAATGATAATTCCACCGATGATCTGTTGAAACGATACATATTCATTTGCCCAGACAGCTGCAAATAAAACAGCTACAAGCGGCGTTATATACATATATACCATCGTATGTGACGCCCCAATTTTTTGAACTCCAACATACCACATTACTAAACCGAATACTGTTACAAAGAAAATAGAATATAGTAAAGCAAATAGTGTCATTCCGTGAGTAATGTGAAATGGCATGACAAATACATGTGGACCACTTAACAATAATAGCGGAATCGCACCCACTAATGCAGACCATGCAGTAACACGTAATGCTGAATATTTTTTAATTAATGGTCCTGCTAAAACAGGATAAAGCCCCCAGCATATTGATGTAATAAGTCCAATTCCATTGCCATAAAAAGAACTAGTAAGTGAATGTCCTGCTACTAAAACTAAGGCTGCACCAACAAAGGCAGTCATAGAACCGATTAACTTTCGAGAAGAAAACTTTTCTTGTTTCAAGAAAATCGCAAATGCAGTTGTAAAAATAGGTGAAATAGAAATGAGTAAAGAGGCATTTGTAGCGGATGTATATTTGACAGTTTCCATAAATAACGTTTGATACAGTACAATACCTACAACGCTAACGATAATTAATCTAGGTATATCCGTTCGCTCCATATAAACCGACTTTTCAATACAAAAGGTAAGGAGTAACAGAAGCGGTGCCGCCGCCATCATACGAAGTGCAGTAAACTCAATTGCTGTAAATTCTAAAAGTCCATACTTCGCAATTGTATAGTTAATCCCCCAAATAATAACAACACTTAAAATTAATAACTCAATTCCCCATCTTCTCATGCGTATCCCCTCCGCAAAGAAGATTATACAGAAAATTCAATCACATGTACATTTCATTATGTGAAAAAATCTTTTTATTATATGAAACGTTTTGGTAAATGAAATTATATCGGCGATTTCCCAAATATATCAGCGCAACTCCATTTATATCAGCGATTTTTTCAATATATCGACTTATCGACAATAATAGCGACTTATAAAATAAAAAAAGTGAGTCCAAAATACATTTTGGACTCACCTTTACTATACTCGAACGTGTAATTTCATATTTGGATTATAAAACTGGCTTGGGCTCTTCAACTGAAAAGTTCCTCCACCTTCATGCCAATCAACCGTTAACTTATCGTCCATAAATACAAGCTTTGTACGATCAGCGATAAAGTTCATTGTGCTTGATTCAATATCCACATCGCGCTCATCTTTCTCTGCTACAGCTACTAAATCGATGATTCCGCTCATAACACAACCGCAACCTTCATTATCATAAAATAACTTTATATATTTCGCTTCACTTGGAATCGTATCCATAATCTTTTTATATGCTGCTTCTGTTACAGTAACGTACATATGTTAATCTTCATCCTCTCTTCTCTTATCATTCATATATTGTATCACCATTTTTCTTAAAAGTTATATACAGAAAATTAAGACTAATATACAATGTATGTGATAAAGTTTCAGCAATCGAGCTTTTATGAGTAGTTCATGCAGGAGAAAGGATGTTTACTATCTGTGTTCAAACTACAACGATATCCCATGTTATTAGGTGTATTTAGTAGTTTCTTCATTTCTAGCGGAATGCTATTACAGCATGTACTTCCCTATTCTCCTTCTATTAGCTGGATTCTAGGTTTTATTTGTTTCCTATCCGCTTCTTATTTTGCTACGAAGAATACAAACAACTCATAAAGCAAGAATCATCTTAAGGAGGATTATCAAACATGCCAGCCTTAAAAAAAATAGAGCAATCACTCGATCACTTATTCCAAATTGAAAAATACGGAAAAGATAGTGCCTTTAGTCGATTTATCCCAGCCGTATATGATCCTATCAAATTTCCTTGGCAACAATTTTTCGAAGCAAATTTTGTAGATTTATTTAACGGCCTTATGATGCACGGATCTGAAAATGTAAACAAAGTATTTTTAGCTGTATTCCCTACAGATGACGTTCTTGAAACATTCATTTCACAATCCACACCCGGTGATTTACTCTTTATGCACCATCCCCTTGTAATGGAGTGCGGTGATCCGCTTGGAAGATCAGGCCGCGGTTTCTTACCAATTCCTGAAAAATATTTGCAAGGAATAAAAGAAAAACAACTTTCTATATATACATGTCACGTACCAATGGATTTTCATCAAACACATGGAACGAGTATTTCAATTGCAAAAGCATTAAACGCTACTGTAGTGGACGACTTTGCATATGGAGGTCCAGAACAAGAACCAGTTGGCCTTATTTGTGAAATAGATGAAACATCAACAGAAGCACTCCAAAAACATCTAAAACAACTCTTCCAGATTCCTTACACAGACTTCGAAGGTAAACGACATGATTCCATCAAAAAAATCGCAATTATCGCTGGATGTGGCGATGTTGTATCTTTAATGAAGGAAGCAGAAGAAAAAGGTGCTGAAGCATATATTACAGGAGAAATCCATTGCCATATCGATAATAATTACGGCAGACATAAATACTCGCTCATTATGGATTATGTAAAAGAAACGAATATGTCTCTAATTGGTGTGTCACACTCTGCCTCTGAATATTTAGTGAAAGAGACATTGATGTATGATTGGTTTAAAGAGAATTTTGATGTGGATGTTATTTTGCTTCCGCAGGAGAAATGGTGGTTATAAATTTTTAAAGAGATAGCTAATTTAGCTATCTCTTTTTACTAAACTTAAAATTTCATGAGGCGTTTGAAAAATATAATCAGCCTCCTCGAATCCTTTCCTTGTTTTCGCTCCCCACAGGGCTAAACCAAATTTTGCTCCCGCTTGTTTTGCGCATTGTAAGTCATATACTGAATCACCTATGTATATTGCTTCTTGTGCATCTATATTCAATCTTTTTAGACATGTCACAAGTGGCTCTGGATGTGGTTTATGTTTTATTGTATCTTCTACACAAATAGAGTGTTCAAAATATGAATGTAATCCAAATGGCTTGAAATCATTGATAAACTCTTGGCGTGTTTTTGAAGTAACAATACCTGTTCGAATCTTATATGAAGATACTATTTCAATCACTTCCGCAATTCCTTTAAATACTGTAATTTCATTCTTAAAATCTGCCATATTACGTATCCATTTCTCATGAACTGCTTTCATATTTTCCACACCAATTTCTTGTAACGCAGCCATACCAGGAATACCTAATGCAAAATGTAGCTTTTCTAATGAATAATTCATCCCTTCATCTCGCAACGTTCTCTGTAATGAATATAAAACCGCTTTTTCCGTATCTAACATTGTTCCGTCAATATCAAATATAATTCCCTTCATTTTTACGTCCCCCTTTACTTCACTCCAGTGATTAGCTCAATTCCATATTCTTTCACTACTCTTTCTAAATTGCCGGGAATAACACCATTCGTAATAATTGTATCTATTGATTCTAATGACAGCGCCTTAAAGTTTTGACGTTGATTCATTTTTGTCTCATCGGCAAGTAAAAACACTCCATTCGTTTGTTTAACAATTTGACGCTTAAAATGAATATCTTCCTCATACGCATAATAAACACCATCTTCTGTAAGACCGGGTGATCCAATAAAAACTTTATCAAAATGATAATCTTTTAGTTTCTCCATTGCAGAAAAACCCGCCATATAACGTGAGTGTTTATTTAATTCTCCACCCAAAATATGAATATTTACATTCTCCATATCCATTAAATGATTTACTGTATCAATTGAATTTGTAACAACCGTTATGTTACTTGCTGTCAAAAATGAAGCCATACAGTTAACAGTTGTTGAAACATCAAGATAAATAATTTCATTATCTCCTACAAAAGAAGCAGCTTGCTTTCCAATAGATATCTTATATTCAATTTCTTTTTCCTCACGATTTACATAATCCGATATTTTACGGTGGAAAGATGATAAAGCTACACCACCATGAGTTCGTATTATTGTTGTTTCATTTGTTAACTTTACAATATCTCTTCTTGCTGTATCTCTGGAAACTTGAAATAGCTCACACATCATCTTCAAACTCATCGTCCTATGTTCATTCAAATACTCCATTATTTTTATTAAACGTTCCTCTTGATTCATACTCTCACCTATTTTTATTTACTTTTAAGTATTTTTAAGTTATTTTAAGTATATCACAACAAATTAACTTAAATGAACCTTAAAATAACTTAAAACGGAAGTGAGAAAATGCTACGTACAATTATTTTTGATTTTGATGGCACACTAGCTGATACTTTACCTTTATGTTATTACTCGTTTCAAAACGTTTTTTGGCAATTTGATAATAAAGAAATTACTGAAGCAGAGATTCTTTCTATGTTTGGTCCAAGTGAAGTTGGTATTATTCATGAGAACTTACTTTCTGAAGAAAAAGAAGTAGCAGTTGAAAGATACTATGAATGTTATGAAGAAAAGCATCATGATTACGTAAAGCGAAATCATGAAATAGTAGACCTTTTAATACATTTAAAAAAACAAGGGTTTCAGTTAGCTATCGTAACTGGAAAAGCAAGAAGAAGCCTGGACATCTCTCTAAAAGCATTAGGATTAGTTTCTTTCTTCGACTGTATAGTAGCTGGAGATGATGTAATGAAGCCAAAACCTGACCCTGAAGGTATTCTTTTTGTATTAAATACATTAAATGTAAATGCAAACGAAGCAATTTTTATTGGGGATAGTGATGCTGACATACTTGCTGGAAAACAGGCAGATGTACGAACGATTGGCGTACAATGGTTACCAAACTATCAATCTGCTACATTTACTGTGCAACCAGATGATTTTATTAAGAAAACAGATGATTTTCTCGTCTCATTAAATACTAGATTTTCAAAATAAGTAATAGATATTTTATAACTACTTATTATTCTGTATTTATAGAAAAAAATTCGATATACAATACACTCTCACCCTATTTTTGAAATCTAGACACAAAATACGATCTGTCATACAAAAATATAGAATTCATAATATATATATTAGTTATATTTTAAAAACTAGATTTTCAAAATATAGAAAGGAGAACTTATATGTAACACTTAATTGCTTTAGTTGCGACGGCAGACGCAACAGCAGTTCTAACGGAAACACTGGAACTATGGTATTTTCCATTAAACCAACGGATAGCAGAGCAGGACAAATTCAAGTATTTAATCCTACTCCGGCAGTAGGTCCCGCTGCTGTAACTTGGACTAGTATTACAACTGGAAACCCAGTTGCAAGAGGAGATGCTATATCCCTTTATATTACCCCTGGAATTACTGCAAGTGCTGTATATTCTATTTTTCTAATTACTGATATATAGCAATTCATTTCATAAAAAAAGACCCGAAATTCGGGTCAACAAATAGAAATATAAATGAACTACAACAAATAACAGACAAAGCCATTATATATTTTTCATAGTAAAACATCCATTATTTTCTTTTTACCCTATCAATATATTATTTTTCGTTATCGTCCTCTTTTTTAGAACGTCTACCTAAGAAGAACACAAGAACTAATAATATAATTAACAGTAGTACTCCGCCGATAATGTAATATAGTGTGTAGTCTTTTTTCGCTTCTACCGCTGTATCATTTAACTTATCAGCTGTCTTGCCTTCAATTGTAAATTTTTTCGTCCATTCCCATTTTTGATCGCCATCAGTAGCTTTCACTTCTACTCGGTACGTTCCTGGATCAAATGCTTTGTTTTCCCAGCTAATAGCGTAATCAAAGTTTGAGTTTGGCCCCATTCTTAAATTTTCTTTTTTCGCTTCAAATAAAACGTCCGTACCTTTTTCTTTATATATCTTTGCATCAACACTTAAATTTTTTAACATTGCTGGCTTTACGTTTTGTAAATTTGCAGTAACGACGTTACGCCCGTTAATTTGTGTTGGCTTTACTTCGTTTAATTTCATGTCTGGTTTTACTTCAGCATCTGTTTCTTTTAAAACAACACCAATTGCGTATGCATATTTATTTTCAATTTGCACACCTTCATCTTTTTTCTTTGCATTCTCATCTTCTTTTTCTTTAAAGTATAAACCACCTAGAATAACACCATCAAACGACTCACTTGGCATTTCCAAGTTTATATCAACTGTCACTATGCTGTTAGCTGGGACTTTCGTTTCTTTTGGCATTTTAGCAATTTTAGAAAACGGATATTTCAAAGTAGAATCCGTTTTTGGTTCTACTGTACTATAATCTGTAATACCATTGCTATTCGTAATTGCTGTATTAGCAAACGATTCTACCACAACTTCTTTATTCGTATCATTTTTCATTTGGACTTGAATTGTTTGCTTTTGTCCAGGTTGCATTTTCAAATCAAAGTACGTTTGATTTTTATCAATTTGATTTTCTGGTATAACTGCTGTCACAGCAAATTTCATTTCAGCTGCATATACTGAAAAAGCGTTTATCATGAAGAATGTAATTAATAGTAAGCTAGTAAATAGTTTTTTTACCATCTCTTATGTAGTCCCCTTCATATCCATTTTATAGACAAGAAAGAGATAAGGTTAAAGCCATTCCCTTATCTCTTCTCATTTTCCTCTTTTATCTTAAAATTCCTCTTACCTACATAGGAGCGTCTGTTAGCTCCCAAGTTAGTGAAGTTGTGTATTGTGTTTGTTCTTTTTTCGTTTTACCTGGTACAGATAACTCTACGCTTTGTTTCGCTTCTGTTGCATCTTTACCGAACGTATTTACCCACGTACCCATACCTTGGTTTTCTTTTGCATCGATTAAATCAGATGCTGCACCACTTGGATTTAATGTGATAGATTGTTCTGCTGTTGGTGCATCGCTACCTGCATTTGATTTCAAAGCTGAATTTTTTAATGTTAATGCCGCGCCATCCAACGCTTTATCATCTGCAGTTTTGAATTGACCATTTTGTTTTACTGTTAAATGCCATCCTGCATTTGTACCACGGTTATCTGTTACTTGAACGTAGTTTGGCACGTCAATTACAGAACCGTCTACTTTTTTCTTTACTTTATCTAATTCTGCAAAATAGATTTCGTTATTCCCTGATGCTTTTTGTGTTTTAAAGTTGAAGTTAGATACATAATCAATACTTAGTGGACCATCTGTACCTTTTTTATCTGGATCAACTGGATCTACAGTTTCATCTGGATTCTCTGGATTAACAACATCAATTTCATCTGTATTTTTCTCGAATTTAATGAATGCTTTTGAATCTAATTTCCCGCCATCTTTCTCAGCTGCAAATGCAGACGTCCCTACTGATACTGATGATAATGTTACCGCTCCAATTAATGCTAATTTTGCTAGTTTCATAGTTTTATACTCCTTTATTTTTAAAAATTCATTTATTCTTAATTTTCAATCTTACACAACCTTAGTTTGGTGTATCTTCTAAAGTCCAAGTTAGCTCAGCTGAATATTTCGCACCTTTTTCTTTTGCTGTCGTACCTGGTACGAATAAGCTCACACTCTGTTTACCTTGTTCTGCTCCTTTACCGAATGCAGTCGTCCAATCACCCATACCTTTATTCTTTGCGGCAGTAGTAATTTCCACCGCATCTCCACCTGGAGCTAACGTTACTTTATTTTTAAATGTGGTAGGTGCATATTGTGCATCAGTTACAGAATTTACAGCTGGATTACTTAAGCTTAAAGCTGCATTTGTTAACTCACTATTACCACTTTTAAATTGTGCATTTTGCTTTACTTTCAATTTCCATCCTGCATTTGTACCACGGTTATCTGTTACAGATACGAAGTTAGGTACTTCAACTGTTTTGCTCCCTTGTTTCACTTTGTCCAATTTTGCAAAGTACGTTTGATCATTACCAGAGATAACTTGCTCGCCGAAGTGTAAGTTAGAAACGTAGTTAATACTTAATGGACCTTTTGTTCCTTTTTCATGGTCACCAGGGTTCTCTGGTGTAACTTTTTCATTTGGATTTTCTGGATTGTTTGGATCTGTTGTGCTTGTATCTTCAATAAACGTTACATCTGTTTTAGATTTCATATTTGCTTTCTCTTCCGCAAATGCTGAAGTTCCTACTGCTGCAACTGATGTTAATGACACTGCACCGATTAATGCTAATTTTGCTAGTTTCATATGTACCTTCCCCTTTTCTCTGTTTTCATCTATTTTTTATTTTGAATACACTTGCTTTCCCCTAATTCTTTTGAATACATATAGAGATAAAACAATCGAAAACAATCCTATATATTGTTTGAATTCCCGTGTCTGGCCTCCTGTTTTCGGTAAATATTTATCTCCATTTTTATTTTTATCAACTGTCTCTTTTTTTGTATTTATCTTTGTCGGATCAGTTGATGTATTTGGTGTATAGCTATTCGAAAATGTAATACCTGCTTTTGAATTCGCACTTGTAGCCGTTACTACATTTGCCATAAGAAACGGTACACATATAACTGTGGAAACGATAATACCAACTATTTTTTTCATTACTCTCTCCTTTCTAAAATTTATATATTTCATATATTTTTAGAGAGGAGCATCGGTTAATGTCCATTCTAGCTGTCCGGAATATTTTGTATTTGCTTTGACATTCGGCCCTGGTTTTACTTGTAAATGAATTCCCTCGTTTTCCTTCCAATTTAGTGAAACCTCCTCGTCGTTTTTAGAAGTATACGAGAATGCTTCTATACTAGAAGTACTTAAAGGTGTATCCTTTCCATTTCGTTTGTAAATCAATGCTCCTGTCAATGTGTCATTTTGTGCTGAAGTTAACGGTGTAATTTCCTTTACATATACACTCCATTTTTGCTTTTTAACACGATCATCAGTTACCTTTAAAGAATTTGAAATCGCCTTCGGTGCGTATGTCGTTGTTTTCGATGGAATTGTTAAATCTCCAAAGGTAATTTCTTTTGGTACGTCTACTAACTTTAAAGTACCATCAACAACAGTAACTGGAACTTGAATTTCCGCTTGTACACCTTGCTTCGTTTCAATTACAACCGTTACAGTATGATTCCCTATTATTTTGGTATCCGGAATATTGATTAACTTCACTACTGATATTGGTTTATCTACATCCAAATTCGTATCTACAGATAAATCTGTCACAAATTTAGAAATATCCATTTTTGTTAAATCTGTTCCTTGCACTACTTTTTGTGGGACTGATTTCCCAGTTGGAATACCTTTATACCTTATTTTTGCGATTCCATCTCGATTACTATCTTGCCCATCCTTATCGCCATCTAAATAATTTTTAGCTGACACCGGTATTTCAAGATAACCACCTTTGTAATATTTCATTACATCGGCACCTTTTACAGGAGAACCTGTAATTGTCATCTCGTAAATTTTCCCGTTGAATTCTTCTGTTTTTAGCGCATTTTCTTTCGCAACTGCAGTGACTTTATTGTTTTTCCTATTAATATCAAAGAAGCTACTTACATCATCTCCACTCTCCACATCTTGAATGGAAACATCATTCACAGTAAAATCCTTATTCACTTCACTTTCTAATACAAAAGATTTCGCATAGTGAATATCTTTCGATTGAGCAGGCATATTTTGATATATCTTATAAGAAAGTTGACGGGAATTATCTTCCACAATATCTCCTATTACACTTGGAGCTGGAATTTCAATTTGTGTGATCGCTAATTGGTCGTATGCTACATTAACACCTGAAGCATTTAATCTAACTTCTAGCGGTAATTCTGTTAAATTATCAAATGTAATTGTCATATCTGCTTCTGGAGTAGCTACTGGGCCTGCTGTTCCAGAAAACTCTATTTTATTATTCCCTTTATCTTGATACCTAATTGAACTCGTATCATACACGTATAAATTCGTTAAATGACTACCATCATTACGCAACGTAACATTTTTATAACTATTTATCCTTTTAAAATTCCACATTGCCGTTAATGGTACTTTTTTACTTGTTCCGTGCTCATAAAATTCAAAGGAAGCATTATAAGTTTGTCCTGACCTTCCGTTCCCATATAATTGTAAAAAGTTTTTTGCATCACCTTTAGTTATTGGTGTTTTAACATCTACAGATGAAGCTGTCATAGAGTGAATATTAATACGGACATCAATCCATTTCCCTTGATATTCACCAGCTTTTTTTACTAATACGTACTGTTCTCTATTTGAATTTCTAAATGTATATTGACTTTGACCAGTTCTGTCATCGCTACTACCCTTTACCTCATATGTTACTTGTGGGCTCCAAACAAATCTAAAAGCATATTTACCCGAGATAGAAGGCCCTTCACCTGTTCTATTATTTATTACCTTTACATTTGGATATTTAAGAATACTTGTAACAGGACTAGCAGCTAGTAGAGATTGGCTCTTTAATACCTTCTCAGCTTGAATAGCAGGTAATTCCTGATTATTTTCGTTGACCTTATTGCTCTCTTTTAATTCACTTTCCTTTGATACGAGTTCTTCATTAACCTTTTCTTTCGCTAAAGCCTTCGTTTCTTTTGGAATTTCAGCATTAGTAGCATTTATTTCTTGTTTTTTATTTTCTTCCGATACTTTCACTTTTTCACTGATTTCTTTTTTCACAACTTCCTCTGAAACCTTTGGATTTTCATCAGAAATAGCTACATGTAAAGCCTCTTTTTTCTCTCCAACATGCAGAGAAGGAGATTCAATTTTCTTTTCATTCCCTTCAAACTTCACTATCGGTTCAAATTTGTACTCTCCAGCTTTTTTCATTTGAATGACTACATATACGTCACCGATAGAATTACTTTGTTCATTCTTTTCAATTTTTACAATGTGATCTTCTGTTACTGAAATGTTTTGAATCGCTTTATTGTTTTCATTCATTTTTTTCGTTTCTGCTTCATTAAACAGCTGCTCATTAGATAATTTCAGCTCGATATTAGCATCTTGTTTATTTGTATTTGTAATCTTTAATACTACATTTTCATCAACTTTTATTTCTTGTTTATCCATATGAACGATAAAACGTCCTTGCTCGTCGTTTGTAATGGCATAAACTTTTGTTGCAGAGTAGTCTAGCACACCAATTTGTGTAAATAATATTCCTCCAGCGAGAAGTATACGGCCAAATTTCCCTATTTGATTTTGCAATGTACTTCCCTCCCTCACTTTATATGTACAGAATATTTCGAACATTTAATTTGTTATTCAGCTAAATTTACAAATCGTAATGTATATTCCTAGAAAATAAAAAGCCTGGTTGCCTTTTGGATTTTCATACATCACAACATGTGTGAAAATCCAAACTGCAACCAGACTATCATAGTAATTTTCATTACCTTAGACTCTTAGCTTTGCGACCTATTCTTTCAAATAGTGTGCCCATTCATTTTTTCTTTTTGAGACAATAAAAAATCCGGTTGCCCCTTCGATTTTCATACATCTCAACATGTGTGAAAATCCAAACTGCAACCAGACTATCATAGTAATTTTCATTACTTTAGACTCTTAGCTTTGCGACCTATCCTTTCGAATAGTGTGCCAAATATAGGTATTTATTTATCGTGTTTTGAATATACCATTAAAACCCAAAAAAGAAAATAGTTTTTTTAGAAAAAAACTATTAATTTTTATAATCTGAATTTTTCTTAGGAAATCCATATTGAAAACTTTCAAAAAACATTTTGATGTTAGAAACACATCATACATTCTTTATCGATAAAATGAGATTTTTACTATACACAAATAGCGAGATAAAATAAAAAAACATCACTTCCAAATAAGTGATGTTTTTTGTAGTTAATGCAGTGGTAACATAACTTCAACTGTCGTTCCAACCCCAACTTCACTTTCAAAACTCATTTTACCGTTGTGGTCTTTAATAATTTTTTCTGTAACTACTAAACCTAGACCAGTTCCTGTTTCTTTCGTTGTATAAAAGGCTTCATTTAACTTTGGAATTTTATCTTTCGGAATGCCGCATCCCTCATCTTTCACTTGAACGATGATTCCATCTTTTACAGTAACTTTAATCGTAATTGTTCCGCCAACTGACATTGCTTCAATTGCATTTTTGATTAAATTAAAAAAGACCTGTTTTAATCGTTTTTCATCACATATAATTGATGGTAAGTCTTTACTGTAAATACCTTGTATGTAGACTCCTTGTTTTAAAGCTGGCTTTTCCATAACTCGAATAACATAAGAGATAATTTCTTGTATGTTATGAGTTTCTGATTCTAGTGATTTAGATTTCTCAAATCCACTAAGTTCTGTAGCAATTATATGAATCCGATCTACTTCTTGTTTCATAATATCACTATAAATTTTATCCTCTGGATGCTTGTCTGCTTGTTTATTCACAAGTTTTTTTAAGTTTGCTAAAGGTCTTCTAATCTTATAACCAATAACCGTTGCCATCTTTCCAACAGCTGCTAGTTTTTCTGTCTGTTTTATTTCTTTGTCCATCATCTCAAGCGTACGAACGTAAGACTGAACCCTTAAAAATATAATCCAACATATGATAGTAAATACGCTATATAATGCCATTGGGATTAAAACGAGAGAAGATTGAATAATGATTCCTGTAAGAGCATACTTTCCGATAAGTATCGCTGGAACTAACCAGAAATATCTTTTATTCACAAAGATTGGTGCAAACAAAATAAAAAATCCTTCTACTATATTTCCACCGTCAAATTCTGCATCGCTACCATAATAAATCATAATGTTATGGATACAATCTAATACATTATAGCCAATTAGAATAATATATTTTACCGCAAAAGCATTCTTCCATTTCATAAAGTATATTCCAATGCAAAACAATACCACCATCAAAAAGTAAAGCCATAAACCTAAACCATCTTCAAACTCTCCTACACCTTCTTGCTCTCCACCGATTAACGGTACGATAAATTCATAGGCAAGATCATATACGAAAAATATAATAAAAAATAAACTTAAAAATGCTTTCAGCGCCTTTATTTCTTCATTTTTAAATATATAGCCTTTATTCATATGGTAACTCCTAGCTTTTCTTCCACTTGGATTTCAGTATTTCCACACTTCCTTGGGAGAATGATGTCTATTCTCGTTCCAGTATCTTTTTCACTTGAAATATGCAACTCACCAAGGTGCTCGGCGACAATTCGATTCGCTACCGTCAGTCCCAGACCAATTTTATCTTGTTTCGTTGTATAAAAGGCCTCTGTAACACGGGGTAAGTTTTCTTGCTTAATACCATGACCATTATCGATCACACTGATCATTACATATTCTTTCCCTTTATTTTCTAATTGTAAATGTAATATGCCACCTTGTCCCATTGCCTCTAAAGCATTTTTTATCGTATATAAAAAGACTCCTCTTATTTTTCGTTCATCACATTCAACTTCTATTGTTTTTTCTTCCACATTAGAAATAAACTGAATGTTTAATTCATCTATTTTTTCACGAAGACTTGTTATTACTTGTAATACAATTTTTCCTACATCATGTTTCTTATAAATAGAAGGTTTGCATGTAGCAACTTCCATTAACTCACTTATCATATTATTCATATTTTCTATTTCAAAAATCATACGTTTATAAATAGGATCCTCTTCATGCTTCTCTCGTTGTAATTGCGTAAATCCTTTTAATGAAGCAAGTGGATTTTTAATTTCATGTCCAACCGTCGCTGCCATTTTTCCGATTACTGCTAATTTCTGTGATTCACTAGCAATCGCAATACTTTCCTTTACAGCTGAAAGATATTGTAAAAATCGGTTTAAAATGATATATGCAGCTATTAACATAAGTGTATACATAATAAGGAACATAAATGCTTTTACTTCCTCTAATACAAATAAATAAATTAAATATTTTCCTACAATAGAGGAAAGTAAAAACACATAGAATTTTTTATTTAAAAATATAGGTACAAAGAAAATGAGAATAATTTCTATTATATTTGTCGCATCAAACGCCGCCTTATTATAAAAAACATACGAAAATATATTAGCGAGTTCTATCCCTATGTATGCAAATATCCATGCATATTTAACAAGGTTTGCCTTCTCTTTTTTCATTAAATATATATTCACGCACAGTATTGCTACTCCGCAAATAACTTGCCATATTATATTATATCCCTTATCCATTATTGATTTATCTTCTAATACGATTGCATAGAAAATTTGATATACAATAACAATGACATATAACACCCATAAAAGGATTTTTGCATTTCTTTCTTCTTCTTTATATGATAGAAAACTTTCTTTCACTTCAACACCCCTTCAAAATAATATCTCGAAGAATACCATTTATTATAATAAATGATTTTCATAGACAAACAAAGATAAATCGAACATTTGAGGAAAATCGTACCAAAAACGCAATATATTTAGACTATATACAGAGCATAAAATCTATGATCATTAATACGTATATTATGGGAGGTGTTTTTTATGGATGGCAAAAAAAATAAAAAGACCGAACAACTCCAATCTTTTACGCGTGAAAACGAAGGAAAGGAAATGACAACAAATACAGGTGTTAAAATTTCAAACAATGAAAACTCTTTAACTGCCAGTGATCGTTTCCGAACGCTTAGGCATAGTGCAGGGAACGCCAAATGGACAGTGGGAAGTAAATGATATTTTCTTAACAAGCTCACCACTCCTTTATGATGGATGATCATTTTCTTAACAAAGTAAGTTCATAATCGATTTTTCACAAAACATAAAATTCACATATTTCTCACAAATACACAAATAAAACGATTACATTTTCATATATACTAAATGTACAAGTAATACTCCCTAAACCCAGCTTGTCTGGTTACCCCGTTAAATACTATGAAAAAAGAACTTGTATCGTTATACAAGTTCTTTTTGTTTCTTTTATTTAAAGAGGATATCTTTACTATATTGATTTCCAACGAGTAAATCATATTGAAGCATTTTATATTGCTCTAACATTTCTTTTTGTTTCTTTGTTAAATCATTGATTACTTCTCCATTTTTATCAACTTTTAATTCATCTCTAAGCACTGGTATTTCCTTGTAAAGTTCCGATAAAAATTGATAAAATAAGGATTTATTTAATCCTGCATAATCAAAAATAAGATTAGAAAAATGAATTGGGCTTACTAAACCTAAATTATCATTTGGCATATCAAAGTTTGCATACATTAATAGCGGTGTTTGCGCCATCGCTAAACGTTCATTCGGTGTTTTTTCATTCGTTATATACCCATTTTCTTTATAAAAAGATTTATTTGTTCCTAATGATGGAAGATGATCTCCAAAGAATACTAATAATGTAGGTCTATCAAAATTATCTAGTTGCTCTATTAAATATTGAAGAGCCTCATCTGAACGTCTTAATCCTTCTGTATACGTCTCTAATTCTCCCTTTGATTCTTCATTTTCTAGACCACTAATTTCGATTAGGTTTTCACCAAATCGGCCCTCTGTAAATGGAAAATGATTTTGCATCGTAACTGCATGAATAAATGTAGGTTGTTTTTGTTTCTCTAACTCAGCAATTATCTCTTTACTCATCGCTAAATCACTAATATAATCTCCATCAATATCCACATTTTCCATCGTGTCCTCTGCATTAAACTTATCAAACCCTAACACCTTATATACATCATCACGTTTAAAGAATGTGCGACCAAATGAATGAATTGCACTTGTATAATAACCTTCTTTTTTCAACGCTGTAGGAATTGATGGAATTTCTTTCTTATTTGTAATAACCTGCTGATATGGTATAGAACCTGGCTTTAACAAACTCATTGAATAACTTGTTAATGCCTCAAATTCAACGTTCGCCGTATTCCCCCCAAATGTAGGAGAAATAGTTTGTCCACCAGGAAAGTTTTCTATATAATGATGTAAATTTGGTACAGGATCTTCACTAAAAGAAAGGTTAGTTACTTTCGTCGGATCCCAAAACGATTCACTCATTACAAAAATAATATTCGGTTTCTCTTTTTTATTTTGGCTCCCTATATTTCCACTATATTGTTTTTTTATATCGTTTGCTATTTGAAGCATATTTTCTTTAGAATAATTTTTTGGTTTTTCCATAACTGTTGTATCTAAATTGCTAATAAAACCAAGTACAAAACCATTTGAAGCATAGTTCTCATTTTGATTCCACAAAACAAAATCTACACCTGATTTTTGAAATACTTTATTCATAAATGTATTCGCAAAATTACCATACGCATATAGAACAAAAATAGATCCTACTACTAATAAGGCTCTTATTCCTAGATGAATCTTTACATTTTGAATATACCTTCTCATATATATCCCTGCTACAATACAAGCTACGATACTTACGATAATGACAAAAATATAACTCCAACTAAAATAGTCCATCACCATCGGTATAACAGATTGCATATGCGTAATTTGTGTGAAATCAGAAGGATATAACGGATCACCTCTGAAAATAAGCTTCAAATAATTCACAATACATAAAATGACTAACGTACAGCTCGTTAAAACCATACTTAGAAAAACCTTACCTATTAAATTATATACAAGAATATATATTGCATAAATTACTACAAAACTTAATATAAACTGCATATTATAAAAGTAAATCCAATTCATTGCCTCTATGAAACTCATATTAACTTGCATGACAATATAAAATAACGCTACTGTATGAGCTAGCAAAAATAATATAAAATGCACTCGTAGGGATGCTCTAAGTATAGACATCTCTTTTTTATTGAAATGCGTAATATAAAACGTTATGCCCCATACGAAAATCATCATAACACTTAAAACAAGCTTTTGATTTAAATGATCTTTCATCATGTCTAAATTGAAAACCTTTAAAATCATAAACAGCATAGTTATTACTAATAAAGTCACCATACTACTTATAATGCTAGAAATTAATATATTTCTTTTTGGAAGATGAAAAAGTGTAGAACCATACTTCAATTCATTCCCTCGTTTCTATGTCTTAATTTCCCCCGCATCGAAAGAACTATTTCTATTAAAATAACATATATTACATATTTCGTCTGCATACTTGTTTCTATCATAAATGTATTGTCTTAATATTCCCTTAATCAACAGTTAAATTGTGGCATACAAATTACTCATTCTTGAAAAACTTAATTTCAGCATTCCACTTTATGATATAATAACTATGTTTTGGAAATCCTTAATACTATTAAAGATTTCACATAAAAATACGAAAGAATTAATAAAAAAGGAGTTGCTCATTTTTGCTTACTAAGTTTAAGAGTTTGCCTAAAGCGGTATATGTAATTTTGGCGCTTTCTTTCCTGTTGCACGTTTTTTGTTTAGTAAAACAGCCAGGATTAGATGGAGAGTTAGTCAAAGTAACATATGGTGCAAATGATGCCTTTAACTATTCGTTAACAGCTGAACAACTATTAAAACATGGTGTATTTGGTTATGTGTATTTAGAACCTAGTGAAGTTCCAGGAAAAAATGCATATATTACACCAGGTCAGCCATTACTATTAGCTGGCGCTATGATTATTTCTGATATTACATCAATTCCTTACTATTACGTAGCAACTGTTATTAACATGATCATGAACCTTTGCACAGTGCTATTAATATTCTTAATAGGAAAAGAATTGTTCGAAAAAAACATTTATGGAATTGTTGCAAGTATTTTATATGCTATTTATCCAAGTAACTATACATACTTCCGTACATTGCTAACAGAAGTTCCATCCATATTCTTATTGGCGTTATGTGTATATGTATTTGTTCTCGCATGGAAATACAATAAAGTGAAATTCCATATATGGTTTGGAATTGTCGTTTCAATTTTACTTATGTTCCGTCCAAATCCAGCTCCAATGATGCTCATTCCTGTTCTTGTTGTGTTATTTACATATGGATTTAAAGACTCCATTCGAATCGGATTGTTATGGTTTATCGGACCTTTCTTTATTATTGGCGCATGGGTTGTTCGTAACTACTTAGCACTCAACCAATTTATTTTATTCTCAACCCAAGGTGCAGATCCACTAATTGCCGGTGCAGATCCATTTAATAAAATTGGATATGAAAATATAGTAAATGAAATGAGAGCTAAAGGCTTAGATGACAAAGGTGCATACGCAAAAGAATTAATCAAGAACGGATTTAAGACGGACTTCACTTATTGGTTCTCTTGGTTCACTGTCGGTAAAACAATTGAATTATTCAAAACAGCTCCTGCTGTAGACCAATACCGTATTCACAACTTTATGCAACTATGTCATAGAGTGTTTATCATCGGTACATTCTTGAGCAGCTTCTGCTTCATGCTAAATTCATTTAAACATAAACGCGTTATGATGCTAGTAGCAAGTTCTATTATTTACATTATCTTCTCAAACTTATTCTTAGCAATTAATCGCTATGGATTTTTCATTAATCCTCTTATGTGCTTAATTCTTGCATACGGATTAATTCACATTGTGCAGAAACTTCCATTCTTCCGCACTAACCAAGCATAATAAGAAAGAGGTCGTCCACCGTTGGACGACCTCTTTCTTATTCCCCACACTTTACACACGGCCAATTTGTCCATTCTGTAATTACACTTTAATTCCGTATGTATGTGTTTCTGTATTTGTCAAAATATCTTTCACAACACCACTCACTGTTTTATGTATAAATGCAAGTTTTTTACAACTATTACTATAACGAAAAGAACCCGCCACAAGACAGGTTCTTTTCGTTATTTTATGATAAAAGAGAAGATGATTAGCATGTGTATTATATAAAAGGAAGCAGCCATATTTTCCATACGATACATACGAGTACTGTAACTACAAAATCAAAAAAATCTAATCTCGGGCCTTTTTTTTCATATTCATATGTAGCCACATATGAAACCATTTTATTTTTGTATATTTATGGATGTTTTTCTTTACAAATCGGTAAATAAGCATTTGCATAATAAAAAATCCGGCCACAAAAATAAATAATAAGATGAGAAATCCAATCACAAAATTCCTCCTATTTTTGTAGCGTTTTTTCTACTATCCGATTTTTCAAAACCCACTCTTCAAACTGGGCACTTCCAAATTCCCAACTAAGGTCGCGAGCATGTACAGAAAAAACGTAATAACCGGCATATTCATCCATAAACCTACCTAACTCTACATCGTCTTTCTGAATACCGTATACTCCAAAATTAAAATACACATCCCATACGTCTTCATTCTTCCTCTTATAAGCAATCGATTCCATATCACATTCTGTCCCGAAATAATCAAGATGTAAATGTACGCTATCATCGTATTCGTACTCCATTTTATCACCCCTTATATTTGTACTTCTTTACCTCCAAAAAAATTCCTGCTATCTACACTCACATATGGGCACTTACCTACATATCATGCTTGTAGAGTGACTTCTGGGAGGTGTTATATAGTGAAAAAATTAATCGCGATTTTTTGCATCATATTACTAGCTGTTTTTACTTTTGCTGCTTGTAGTAGTAAAAAAGAAAGTACGAAAGAACAAACCCAAAACATTCGCGTCGGCGAAGTTACCCATTCTCTCTTCTATGCCCCATTATATGTCGGGATTGAAAAAGGATTTTTTAAAGATGAAGGACTAAATATTGACCTACAAACAACAGCTGGTGGCGATAAAACGATGACCACCCTATTATCTGGCGGAATTGATATTGCTCTCGTCGGTTCTGAAACATCTATTTACGTTCATCAACAAGGAGCGAAAGACCCTGTCATTAACTTTGCACAACTTACACAAACAGATGGGACATTTTTAGTTTCACGTAAAAAACTAGACTCTTTTAATTGGAATGACGTAAAAGGTGTTACATTTTTAGGACAGCGTAAAGGCGGCATGCCGCAAATGGTTGGGGAATACGTTTTAAAGAAAAATGGCATTGATCCTCGCAAAGATACGAACTTAATTCAAAATATCGAATTTGCTAATATTGCAAATGCCTTTGCATCTGGTACAGGAGAGTTTGTCCAGCTCTTTGAACCGACTGCAAGCATATTCGAAAAAGAAGGTAAAGGTTATATCGTCGCTTCATTCGGAAATGAATCTGGTACTGTTCCTTATACAACATTCATGGCAAAAGAAAGTTTCTTAAAGAAAGATAAAGCTGCTGCTGAAAAGTTCACACGTGCGCTCTATAAAGCACAGCAATGGGTTGATACACATAGTCCAGAAGAGATTGCTGATGCTGTTTCCCCGCTATTTAAAGACACTTCAAAAGACATTACAGTAAAAGTAATTGAACGGTATAAAAAGCAACATTCTTATGCGACAAATCCACTACTAGATGCGGAAGAATGGAAACAGCTCCAAACGATTATGAAAGACGCTGGTGAATTACAAAAAGAAGTCCCACATGAAGCGCTCGTCAATACAAAAATTGCCGAAAGCGTTATTAAGAAATAGAGGCGAAGTGTATGAGTTTTTTACAAATACGTAACGTTTCTCACTGCTTTTTTGCAAAAGAGAATGCCAAACTTATTCTTGAAGATATGAGCTTACAAGTGGAAGAAGGCGAATTTATTTCTATACTCGGCCCAAGTGGTTGCGGTAAAACAACGCTCCTCTCAATCATTGCTGGGTTACTTGATCCAATTGATGGTATTGTCTTTTTAGATGGTGAACCAATTACAACGAAAACATCATCTATGGGATATATGTTGCAGCAAGATTACTTATTCCCGTGGAAAACGATTGAAGAAAATATTATGCTTGGACTTCATATTCGAAGAATTTATGATGAACAAATGAAAGAACATACTTTAAACCTTTTAAAGCAAGTCGGTCTACATGGGGTAGAAGGACAATATCCTCGTGAACTATCCGGCGGTATGCGTCAACGTGCTGCTCTCGTTCGAACGTTAGCAACTGATCCGAAAATTTTATTACTAGATGAACCATTCTCCGCACTCGATTATCAAACGAAATTAAAACTAGAAGAACTCGTTTTCAACTTACTAAATAAATATAAGAAAACATCACTACTTGTTACTCACGATATTGAAGAGGCGATTGCGATGAGTGATCGTATTTATTTACTTCAAGCGAATCCTGGAAAAATCGCGAAAACCTTTATCGTCCCGGAAAGTATCCGTTCTTTATCACCGTTAGAAGCACGCCATCACTACGATTTCCCAGCCCTCTTTCAAGATATATGGAAGGAGCTGGAACGACTTGGATAATATAAAACAACTACATGAACAATTTCGAAAGAAAGAACGCAGGCGTGCTTGGATTGCTCGCTCACTACAGCTTTTACTACTTATTCTTTTCTTTGCACTATGGGAAATAGCTAGCAAAAAAGAATGGATCGATCCTTTACTCTTTAGTTCTCCTTCGAGTATTTGGGATCTCTTCTTAACGAAATGGATCGACGGTTCACTTTGGGTCCACATATGGACGACATTGCTGGAAACAGGAGTAGGTTTCATTCTCGGAACGGTACTCGGTGCTATTATTGCCACGTTTCTTTGGTGGATGCCACTTCTAGCCCGCGTACTTGATCCTTACCTCGTCGTCCTAAATGCAATGCCAAAAGTTGCACTCGGTCCAATCATCATCGTTATTTTCGGTCCAAACATTTCATCTTCTATCGCAATGGGAGTAATCATTTCCATCATCATTACCATTCTCGTTATTTACAGTGCATTTCAAGAAGTCGATTCTAACTATATAAAAGTGATGGATACATTTGGCGCAAATAAATGGCAATGTTATAAGCAAGTCGTTCTCCCTGCATCCTTTCCAGCAATTATCTCAACGTTAAAAGTAAATGTTGGTTTATCCTGGGTCGGTGTTATTTTCGGAGAACTTCTCGTTTCCAAACAAGGACTTGGCTACTTAATTAGCTACGGATTCCAAGTCTTTAACTTCACACTCGTCTTACTTAGCGTACTACTCACATGTGTTCTTGCAACTCTTATGTATGTATTTGTTGAGGCATTTGAAAAAATTCTAATTGGAAAAAGAAAAAGAAGCTGACTCAAAACAGTGCGCTATAGTCAGCTTCTTTCTTTTACCTTTTATCACACATTTTCGTTTCATTTGTAATGTTTCCATCCGCAACCGTAACTGTATGGAAACAGTCTTTCACACGTACTGTAACGACATTATCTTTTCGATCTATCACATGATAATCATTAAACTTTTCATTCAAAGCACTACGAATTTGCTCCCCTTCAAAAATCGGAAAACCGTGAGACATTACCCAAATGAGACCAGCAACAGCAAGAATCGTTTTCATACGTTTCATTACCTCCTCGAGAGTAAACTTATAGTCCCTACAACACGCGCATTATAATTGTGTCTAAATTGTGACATTTTTATACTAATTCTCTTTTGTGCCTCCAGTTCCTTCTTCTTTTTGATAAAAATACAGAATTTTCAATTTTATCAACATAAAAAAACGCAAAGAATTAAAAATTCTTCACGCTTTTCTTTAACGAAACTATATCGAAAGCATAACTCACATTAGTCTCCACTTTGTTGTTCTATCGTTTTTGAAACATCATATAATCCCGACAGCACTTCCGCTCTCATTTTTACAAGCTCAGGGAACTGATAGAAGAAAGCAATTTTCTTATATTTTAACTCTGTTCCTTCTTTCACCTTTTTTGAATCTTGTAAAATGAACGCTGTAAATGTATCTGCGATATCTTCCGTTACATTTGTTGTTCCATATAGTGATACAAAATCATCATGCTTTTCTTTATAAAATTCAATTTGTGCCTCTTCACTTTCTTCTACTTTCTTTTCTGTCCACTCTTGCTCAATTGGTTTCCAAAATTCATTATAAAATTGGTTAATATACGAAGTTTTTCTCGCACATCCATTTTTCAAGAACACCGTTTTACATTTATTTCGATATGATGAAATGTCTTTCTCTTCATCAAACGCCTCTAAATACTTTCTATCCACTGGTACTTGTTTATGTCCAATCGTTAATACGTGAGCCGTTTCATGAATTAATGTTTTCATCACTTCATCTATATTCACCCCAGAATCCAGCACGTCTAAACTAAGCACCCAATCTCTCGGGTCATCTATACTTGGCATGACATGGGCAACAACGCCATCATAACCATCCGTTATTAGACCAAATCCTGTTATATTCTCACGATATTTCACTGGGACGAGAGTGCGATACATGTCCCATAAGGTTTCATGATACTCTCTATCTTGTCGCTGACTTAACAAATCATCTTTTGCTACTTCGTCATCTGCAAAAACTTTATTCAATCTCTTACGATCCAATTTCTCAAAATAAGGATCTACAATTTCATCATCATCGATATAATAAGAAGCTAAAAAGAAGTAATTGTCATCCTCTTCTTTTTTCTGTTCCGCCTCTTTCATATTCATACTTTCATACTCTTCTATGTCATAATCCTCTACTTTTTCAAGTTCTGAAAGTCCCTCTATCTTTTTATATACTTTTTGTAATGTTTTATCTCCTATTTGCGTGCACTCTTCTTCTGTTTTACAAATTTCTTTTTCTTTTGTAACCTCGATAGCACTATCGCATCCTGCAACTAAACCGCTTGCTATAATACAACACACTAACTTGCCATACAGTTTCTTCATACAATCCCCCATTATTCCATTCTACAAAATATCATAATCATTTTTTTGCGAATATGCGATAATTAATTATAAAAACTGCAAGGAGGCTTCCCATGATTCGTGCAATCCTATTCGACTTAGATGGAACACTATTAGATCGGCGCCAATCTTTAGAACAATTTATTTGTGAGCAATATAATCGCTTCGCCTCACATTTGAAGAGCATAGAGAAATCAGAGTATTGTTCTCGATTTCTTGAACTCGATAATAATGGCTATACGTGGAAGGATAAAGTATATGCTACTCTCCTTTCCGAATACAACATTACTACTTTAACGCAAGAGCAACTACTACACGACTATATTACAAACTTCCAACATCATTGTATTCCTTTCAAAAACACGCATGAACTACTTCAACAGTTAAAACAGCGAAACATTAAAATTGGTATTATCACAAATGGTTTTACTGAATTTCAGATGAGCAACCTTCGAGCACTACATATACATACGTATACAAACACCATTCTCGTTTCAGAAGCTGAAGGAATAAAAAAACCTCACCCTGAAATTTTCGAACGTGCTTTGCAAAGACTAGATGTTAAGGCAGAAGAATGTCTTTATGTTGGAGATCATCCAGAAAACGATGTGCTTGGTTCTGAACAAGTAGGGATTCTTGGTGTTTGGAAAAAAGATTCGTTTTGGGGTGATTTTAAGCATTCACGTATCGTAGATGATTTGTTGGAGGTGCTTTCGTTTTTAGAGGTGGAGATAAAAATACAATAATAGTAATTAAATTATATCAACAATTTTCACAATATATTGATTCACCGACAAAAAATAATAAGAGGAGGCAGTTATTCAAAAACGCCTCCTCTTTCTTTATTATTCATATACTGTAAACTGTGGTTTACTCGGATGATCTTTTACTAGCGCATCATCTGGAAACTTTGAAACTTTTTGATATACGGCAATGTCGCCGATACACCCTGCTGTTAGTAGAATTCCTAAAAATGAGAGTGGCTCCAGATTCATAGCTAATCCCAATACAATTGGCAAAATTCCAGTTGGTAAAAACGGAAGCATTAACACTTTCTTCATTTGCTTTACTGTAACCGCCTGTTTAGAATGAGCATATGCAACACCTAATTTCCAATTAACGCCCCATTTTAGTTCACTCCACGGAACACCTCCGATATAGCGAAAGCCAATTAAATGTATCGCTTCATGAATACAAACGAGAACAATCATTGCGATAATAAAAAGAAACATCGTTAATAATGTAACTTCGACTTGAACCCCACCTGAAAGAAATATATGCAAATAACCAATTCCAAACGACAAAGCAATTATTATAAAAAATAAAGAAAAGTTTAATTTAACCATCGAAACAGTAACAGTCGTTTCTTTTCTTTTATCCATCTTCCCCCTCCTAAAATGTAAATATATATTTACAAAATTGTATAATATACCCAAAATAATGTAAAGATATATTTACATTTATTCTTACATACAAAAAAAGAAACCGGCTACTTTACTTCGTAAAACAGCCGATTTCTTCTATATGTTTCATCGTACGCGCTAATACGTCATCGCGCATTATAAAGCTAAATTTTCTATTCGTTTTAATGTTGTCAGGAATGTCTTTTAATAAAACAGACCCTTTCGTTTCTTCGTAATGCGTATGTTCTTCTACCGCACTAATTGTTGCAAAATAAATGTTTTTAATGATTATTTTGTCTTTTCCAGATACTTTGTATTGTCCTAAGTAAGTTAAATCAGAAACTATGCCGCCGGTTTCTTCATGAACCTCTCGAACTGCCGCTTCTTCCGGTGTTTCCCCTAGTTCTACTTTACCACCCGGAAATTCAAGACCGCGACGTAAATGATGCGTTAATAACCATTGATCCCCGTACCGGCATACAACCCAAACATGCTTTGGCTCAGGAGAAAATGGATAACGTTCAAACGATAATTGTACAGTGTTGTGGTAATAATCTTTAAATTTGTACATGCCATTACTCCCCTATTGATGGTTACAAGTTTTTCCTACCACAAATTGTAGCATATTCTCGCTTTTCTGCATAATATTATCCAATTACAATCCATTGATTATTCCCATTTGCGCGACTAATTCTTTCGTCTCATGATTTCCTAAATCGTAAATCATTTTATATGCTTTTTGTAGTTGTTCATCATATCGGTCATTATTTGAATCGTGATGATACTCAACAAATGGAACGTGGGAGCGTACAAATGAACCTAAATCTTCTACATATGCTTGATCGAAGTGCTCTCTTAATTCCGTAATTTCCTCATCATTTGCGGAAATCTCAAAATTATACGTATCCGCCGTCTTCACTTGTGAAATTTGACCGTTTCCTATTGATATATAATATGTTTTTTTCGTCTCCATGTAACACCCTTCTTTCATCCTTTTAATTTCTATTGTTTTCATCAATTACAAAATTATGTAAAATAAAGAAAAGGAGGGATTTTATGTTCAAAATATTAATTATCGGTATTATCATCGTCCTAATCATCCTCGTACTCTCCATCATGACAATTAATAAAGGCTATGCTTATAAACATTCCGTCGATAAACTAGAAGACAATCCTTATACAAAAAAGAATAAGGAGAATTCCTAATATACTTCGCATCATAGTAGCACTCACTGTGATCGTTATGTCGGCAATTGGATTATATACAGGTCAAAATAATTTTTTACCTCTTTCACAATTTCTATTAGGGGCTTTAATGTTTCTCATCGCATTTGAACAAATAAAGAAAAAGGAATCAGCAACTGGACTTATTTGTATTATTGCCGGTGCTTTCATTTGGATTGTTCTCATCATTAGCTATATCAAATAAAAGGAGGTACATGCATGCTAAAAGGAGTACGGATTACTTTATCACTTATTGCTTTATCTATAGCAATCTATGGATTTTTTACTAGTAATAGAGAAATAATGCCGTATATGTTTATCTCTTTAGGAGTTATGGCCCTCACCATAAGTTTAGAGGAAATATTAAAGAGGCAAACAGGAGGTAGTGTGCTCGCTCTACTAGCAGGAGCCGCTGCTTTATTTATTGGTTTCACAGAAATATTCCGATAAATGGTCTAAAGGAGGCTATACAATGCTAACTCTAACTATATTACGGAGTTTTTTAGCATTTCTCATGCTTCTCTTACTCATTCTAAGCACTTATATCGATGTTACCGATAATTTTTCCCTTCTCCCATACGTACAATTTATTCTCAGTTGTTTCTTTATTCTTCTAGGAATTAATGAATTGAAATCCGGACGAAAATCAATGAGTATCCCGTATTTTTTCGTTTCCAGTCTCATATTCTTCTTTTTAATATCAAACTACTTTCGCTATATGTAGAATGAAATTTTGGCCAATTTAGCATTTATAATTATTTTCTCTCAGTAACTATTTCTTTCTACTTAAGGGGGATTCCATGTTAAAAAACATTCAAATTATAATCGCCACTATCGCTCTTTCTCTCGCCCTATTTAGCTTCTTTGCAAACTTCACTATTCTTTTACCTTACGTGTTTATCCTTTTAAGTATTATGTGTATCCTTTTTGGAATCGATGAAATAAAGAAGCAGCAAAAAACGAAAGCATTTGTTTATTTTCTCTGTTCTGCCTTTGTTTTATATGTTGGAGTATGTAATATATTTTCATAAAAAAGAAGAGTATGGTTGCTCTTAGCACAATAAAAAAACTGCCCTTTCACAGGCAGTTTTTCTTCTTATCCAAACACTTTCTCAAGTTCATCTTTATCTTGGCTTAACCAGAAGTTCATTAAGCGTTGTGCTCCTTCTAAGTCGTGAAGCTTCGCTTGACCACATTGTGTTTCATTTGCAGCTGGAATTTCTGTAATTTGAACCGCATCTTTTAATGTTAATTCTAATAAATCAATGATTTCTCGTACTGTCGGTGTTCCGCTTACTACAAGATAATATCCTGTTTGGCAGCCCATCGGTGAAATATCGATAATATCAAAATGCGGATAACGATCAATATATTTACGTAAATTAAATGCTAATAAATGTTCTAACGTATGAATAACATCTGGTTTCATTGCTTGTTTATTCGGTTGGCAAAAACGAATATCAAATTTATTTACAATACCGTCACTACCTACATTGTGAACTCCGCAATGTCTTACATAAGGTGCCTTTACAATCGTATGATCTAATTCAAAGCTTTCTACTGATGGCATACAACATCTCTCCCGCTTTTAATTTAATTCCGTTATATCCAATATGATATAACGGAAATGCACATTAGTAAAGTATTATGTACAGTCGTGCTATAATACTTTAAGACTATGCTGAAAAGGAGACCATTATGAAACAGATTTTTATTGGGATTATACGCTTTTATCAAAAGTTCATTTCTCCGATGACACCACCAACTTGCCGCTTTTATCCGACTTGTTCTCATTACGGATTAGAGGCGTTTCAAAAACATGGTGCATTCAAAGGCTTTTGGCTTACTTGTAAGCGTATATTAAAATGTCACCCTTTCCACCCGGGAGGATTTGATCCTGTCCCAGATAAAAAGGATGACAAAGTAAATTCTTAATTGTCGTAACCATTCACAACTAAATCTAATTTTCCTGTTTCAGGATCGATAACAAGACCGTGAACAGGTACTTCTTCTGGAAGTAACGGATGGTTGCGAAGTATCGATACGCTATGTTCTACACTTTCTTCTACACTAGAGAACCCTTGTAGGAATCTTTCTAAATCGATTCCAGAATAACGGAGTGTATCTAATTTCTCATTTGTTATACCGCGCTCTTTCATCTTCTCAATTGTACTGCTTGCCTGAATTTTTGCCATACCGCAATCGTGGTGACCAACTACACAAACTTCATCAGCACCAAGTTCATATACAGCAACTAAAATACTACGCATAATACTTCCGAATGGATGTGAGATAACAGCTCCTGCTACCTTAATAATTTTCACATCACCGTTACGCATATTCATTGCTTTTGGTAATAATTCAACAAGTCGTGTATCCATACAAGAAATAATTACCATTTTTTTATTCGGGAATTTTCCTGTTTCATACTCTTCGTATTTTTTCTCTTCAACAAATTTCTCATTGTACTGCAAAATCTCTTCTAATGACTTCATAGTAAAGGACCCTCTTTTCTCTCGTTTACACTACATAAATAGTGTACCAAAATATGAAAAACTCAAAAAGGATATCGCTTTATAGTAAAAATAAGATATTTTCAGATAATCGACATAATTCTTTCAAAATATACACACAGCTTTGTAACAAGTCTCACATACTTTAAACGTATTTTCACTATAAACTGATTGTAGATAATGTAAAAAAGGAGTGAATATTCATTATGTCCGACGTTCTGTTACTGAGTCGTTTTCAATTTGCAATTACTATTTTTTATCACTTTTTATTTGTACCTTTGACAATCGGACTTGTCATTTTAGTAGCATGTATGGAAACTCAATACGCCCGCACATTGAATCCAACATACCGCAAAATGGCAAATTTCTGGGGTAAATTATTTACAATTAACTTCGTAATGGGGATTATAACCGGGATTACGATGGAATTCCAATTTGGAACAAACTGGTCTGAGTACTCCAAATATATGGGAGACATTTTCGGATCACCTCTCGCAATCGAAGCACTTGTTGCCTTCTTCTTAGAATCTACTTTCATGGGAATATGGTTATTCGGTAAAGACAAAATTTCACCAAAGTTCCGTGCCTTCTGCATGTGGATGGTTGCACTTGGAACAAACATTTCTGCCCTTTGGATTATTACAGCAAACGGCTTTATGCAAAACCCTGTTGGCTACGTAGTACGTAACGGCCGCGCTGAATTAAATGATTTCTGGGCACTCGTTACGAATCCATACGCTTGGAATATGTTCTTCCATACTGTAGTTGGTTGTTATATTGTTGGTGCTTTCTTCGTTATGGCAATTAGTGCCTATCACTTATTACGTAAAAATGAAGTTGAATTCTTCAAAAAATCATTTAAGTTCGGCTTAATGTTAGGCTTATTCGCCGCAACAATTACACCGTTTATGGGACATCAATCTGGTGTATCAGCGGCTAAATATCAACCCGCAAAAGGAGCTGCGATGGAAGCAGTTTGGGAAACCGGAAAAGGACAAGGCTTCTCAATTGTTCAAATTCCTGATGTGAAAAACGAGAAGAATTTTGAATTCCTTACGATTCCAAAACTCGGAAGCTTCTTCTATACAAACTCATTTGATGGCGAAATTGTTGGTTTAAAAGATATTCCGAAAGATGAACGTCCAAATGTTAACCTCGTGTATTATAGCTTCCGATTAATGGTTGCACTCGGTATGTTCTTTATGGCATTAACTTGGTATGGCTTCTATTTAAACCGAAAAGGAAAACTAGAAAACTCAAAACGTTATTTAAAAATTACAATATGGTCTGTCTTACTTCCTTATATCGCGATTAACGCAGGATGGATCGTCGCTGAAGTAGGTCGCCAACCATGGACAGTATATAAACTAATGCGTACAGCAGAATCTGTATCGCCTATATCTGTTCCACAAATTTGGTTCTCATTAATTAGTTTAATTTTATTCTACACTTTACTTTTAATCGCAGACGTATACTTAATGCTGAAGTTCGCTAAAAAAGGACCTGCCGCATTAGAAGAACCTGCTACTGAGGGAGGTGTGGCTCATGTCTCATGATATGCTTGCAATCATCTGGTTCGGTTTATGGGGCGTGATTTGGACAGTTTACTTCATTCTTGACGGGTATGCACTTGGTAACGGAATGATTTTTCCCTTCGTTACGAAAGATCGACAAGAACGAAATCAATTACAAGAAGCAATTGGCCCGTTCTGGGGCGGTAATGAAGTATGGTTAATTACAGCTGGTGGCGCAACATTTGCTGCCTTCCCAGTCACGTATGCTAATATGTTTAGTTATTTATATACACCGTTATTCTTAGTATTACTTGCACTATTTGCTCGTGCCGCTGGACTGGAATTCATGCATAAAGATGATTCACCAATTTGGCAAAAAACTTGTAAATGGGCATTTGCAATTGGCAGTTTCCTAATCGCCTTCTTATTCGGTGTTACATTCGCTAACTTGTATTACGGACTACAAATCGGAAAAAATGGCTATGAAGGAAATTTACTTAGCTTACTAAACCATTACGGTATATTAGGTGGTCTTTTCTTCACTGCTATATTTGTCGTATCCGGTGCCCTTTGGGTCATGATTAAAACGACTGGTGAAGTATCTGATCGTGCTTATAAAATCGCAAGACCATTTTCAATGGCAGCTGCTATCATTTTAGCTATTTTCTATGTAGCAACTGCTAATAGAACAAACTTATTCCAAAACTTTACAGAATATCCGGTACTATTCATTCTTCCAGTACTTGCAATGCTAATGAGTGTACTCGCACTAATTATGGTGTACAAACATAAAATTGGCCTTGCGTTCACATTCGTTTGCCTAACAATCGCAATGTTTATGACAACTGGCTTTGCAGGTATGTTCCCAAGAATGTTACCATCTCGTATTAACGATGCATACAGTACAACGTTATACAACGCAGCTGGTAGTCAATTAAACTTAAAAATTATGTTCTTCGTTGCAATGGTCATGGTACCAATCGTTATTGGATATCAGCTTTGGAGCTACAGTATTTTTAAAAATAAAATTCATAAAGACTCTGCTAAAGGATATCACTAAAATAAAAAAGACACTTCATTTGAAGTGTCTTTTTTGTACGTATGATTTTCGATAAGATGTTATATTTCTAATCTAACAACTATACTACAGAAGAATCATTAACAGCTCACAGCTAGATTGTAGCACAGGACAAGTTCATCATTTTATGCAATTTTACATACTGTACTATAAAGTAAACTGTATCCCCTGATCATTCGCATCATTATCCCACACATCAGCTGTACTAATCCCGCTAAACGTTTGTACTTTCATTCCTGTATTTGATGATCCCGATCCATTATAAGCCTTCGTCTTTTCAATCGGCTGTACGTTATATTTGTCACCTACATTAATTGTTCCATTGCAGTTTTCAATAATAACACCTTCCACAACTGCCGGCATTTTGTCACCCACTTTCATTTCTTTACTTTTATTTTATGAAAATCGCCTAGAAAAATAGCATGTTTCAATAAGAAAAAGCACTCAATTTGAGTGCTTTTTCTTTAAGCATAAAGACAAGTTTGGAGACAGTTGACTTCTTCAAAATTTTATTAGGGGTAATATTTTGAAAAAGAAAGCCTTTCATATGTAGGTTAACACCACTGGAATATATAGTAAATTGATAATATTTATACGGAAGATTGCTAATGTTTAGTATAGATAGTTTACACTGTGCTAACAGTGAAAACTATCTATACTAACAAAAAAAGATGCCTTCAAAAAAGACACCTTTCAAAAACAGACACTATAAAACAGAATTATTTATTGTTATACGATTGTTAGATACAAAAAGTAGAGGGAAATGTTTGTATTAAATTCTGCTTTATAAAGTCTGTCTACAACTTATATTGTAATCCTCTTCATTTGAAAAAAAATATAATATGCACAATTGCATACAAAAAGAAAAAGCACTCTACTGAGTGCCTTTTCAACCATTTTACTTTTAATATATCGCTTTGAATATATTGTAACATGTGTATCCATATATTTTATTGAGAAAATTCAAAATCCTTTTTCTTTCATTTTCACTTATAAAATCATGTAATATAAAAGGTATGTCAAATTCTTATACAAGTTGAGGTGTACTATATTTATGCTGTATTTTGGAATTATTCCTCTTATATTGTTTATTATTTTTCTTATCTCATATTTAAAAGATCCGCGGAAAATAATAAACGGCTTTTTATTTAATTCCTTTGTCTGTTTTTTCCTTCTTTTTTGTGTGATTATATCTGTGAATTCAAGTAGTGATGTCCTACGCTATATTATAATTTTACCTATTTTAGCACTTCTTATTATGCTTCCTTTCGGTATTGTTGCTTTAATGTTTGGGCTATTTCTTAATGCTAGAATTTTAATGAAGCGAGAAGGAAGACGGTTCACTAACTGTTTAACACTCCTTGCTGCTTTAGGGATGTTATTCTTTATGTTACTCCCTATCATAAATCCAGCAAGTTTGGTCTCATCGCATTTAGAGCCTATTTTCGCAGCTATTTCTCTTATAAGCTTCTATTTCTTTATACACTTATCTAACTTCTTAAGCGCTTATTTTTTATACCAATTTAACAGACCAAGACGTAATCAAGATTTCATTATCGTTCTTGGTAGTGGCTTAATTAATGATAAAGTACCACCCTTACTTGCAAGCCGCATTAATAAAGCTATCGACTTCTATTGGAAACAAGCAGCTGTAAATACACCACCGACAATTATTTTCTCTGGTGGTCAAGGTCCAGATGAAGGTCTTCCAGAGGCAGAAGCAATGCAAAATTATGCTGTTGAAAAAGGAATTCCTCTTGAACATACAGTCCAGGAAAATCGCTCTGTAAACACATATCAAAACATGTTGTTCTCTAAAGAAATTATGGATTCTTTAAAACCTGAAGGTAAATATAAAAGTATTTTTACAACGAATAATTTCCACCTTTTCCGCGCTGGTATATACGCTAGACAAGCTGGTCTTAATAGCCAAGGAATCGGGTCAAAAACTGCATTTTATTACTGGCCTAACGCAATGATTCGTGAATATGTTGCGATTGTCGTAATGGGACGTAAGCGTCATATGAAAATATGTGGAACTATTTTAGGTTTCGCTTTATTCATATCAGTACTTAGTTTTATATTTTCTTAATAGCATCCCATCCTTTGAAAGGATGGGATTTCTTATACTGATTTCAAAAATATTTTAAACATAATATGGTGATAATATTCCCTGCATACATCCATTAAAGGAGAATTTTTTCAAATTAAATGTTAAAATGGAATTTAGGTGTGAATGACGTAACAAATAAGAAACTAGTTTGAAACGAGGAAATTATATGGAGAAAATTATCAAAAACAAGCCCAATAAGCTAAAAATTGCTTCAAAAGCTTTGATGATTATTATTGGGGCATTTATCACAGCGTACGGATTAGAAGCGGTATTAATTCCAAATAACGTATCAGACGGTGGTGTGACTGGTTTAAGTATCGTTAGTTCAAGATTATTTGGATTACCATTAGGAGCTCTAATCGCAGTTATTAACATTCCTTTCGTTTGGTTAGGATATAAGCAAATCGGTAAAAGCTTTGCGATTTATTCCATTATCGGGATTGCTTCATTAGCAATAGGTACCGTTGTCATGCACGGAATACCAGCTATTATTGAAGGCGATACATTATTAGTTACAGTTGTTGGTGGTATTATCATCGGTTTTGGTATGGGACTAGCATTACGTAACGGTGGGGCATTAGATGGAATCGATATGCTTGCTGTATTACTTTCTCGTAAGTTACCATTTGGAACGAGTGACCTTATTTTATTCTTAAACATGTTCGTATTTATTTTCGTATCAACGGTATTCGGCCTGCAAGGAGCTATCCTTTCGGCAATTGCTTACTTTATCGCTTCGAAAGTGATTCATATCGTTGAAGTTGGTTTAAGTGGTTCAAAAGCATTTAAAATTATTACAAAAGAGCCTGAATTAATGGTAGAAACAATTCGCGATCGTTTAGGCCGAAGTGCAACATATAACGAAGTATACGGTGGTTATTCAAGAGAGAAGTTTAAAGAAATTTCATGTGTAATTAACCGTTTAGAAGAAAGTAAAATGAAAGAACTTATTAATGAAATCGATCCACATGCCTTTATTACAGTTTATGACGTAGCAGAAGTAAAAGGCGGTAATTTCAAGAAACGTGATATTCATTAATCGTTATAAAAAAGAGGGTGTGCCAAAATTTTGGCACACCCTCTTTTTATTATTAAGTTGCTATCGTTGTCAGTTTTTGTTGGTAAGTCGATATATTTCAATAATCGCTGATATATTTTGAGTTGTGGTCGATATATTCCAATAATCGCTGATATATTTTGAATTACGGTCGATATATTCTAATAATCGCTGATATATTTTGAATTACGGTCGATATATTCTAATAATCGCTGATATATTTTTACTCGCCCCCTTATGCCTAAATTACACCACCTGAAAGGAATTAGTTCTTATAACAAGGAAAAAGACCAAAAAGCAATTTACACTTTTCGGTCTCTACACTATCTTCTCTTCGTAATCTTTCCTGAACCACCGACCCTCGTTTTTGGAGGAGATGTATTCCTTGGCGGCGTTTTAATAGATGATTTCGGCTTCACATCTGATCCGCTTGAACCGCCTGGTGTTTTTGTAATTTTCCCCTTGCTTCCAGTAGAAGGTGGGGGCGTCGTATTACTTCCTTTTTCAGTAATACTTCCCTTATCACCTACTGATGGTTTCGAATCTACATTATCGCCTCGCTTAATGATAGACCCTTTCCCTTCCTTCGTAATTGGAGGTGGGGTTTTCTTTTCTTCTTTCGTAGGTGGTCTCTCTGGAATAACTGGTTTATGATTTTGTCTGTCATTATATCCTCGATAATCACCGTACGATGATTTTCGTGAACCGAATATATCGTTTAATATGCTACCCATAATATATCCTTGCAAGAAGGACGGTTGGTAATTTTGACGGACAAATTCTTTATTACTTATTTCAATTAACGTATCAGATGGTTTCTCTTTATCCTTTTGCAGGTTATAAATCTTATCAGAATAAACGAGGAACATTTGATTTTCGTCTTCTTTAGATGCTTGCTTCGGTTCTCTTTCGTTAATGAGTTCCTTCGCTACTTCAGGAACTGACCGATTGGCGGCCCTATACACGTAAGATTCTTGTTTACCTTCCTTGGCAACAGATTCAAGTGGATAACGGTCTTGAATCGACTTTGTCTGCCCGCCTTGACAACCTGATAAGGCATAACCAGCAACAACAAGTAATATAACGATAGCAAGTATAGGGATCACAAACGATTTAATCATGGTAAACAATCGGTTTGACATGATTACGCCCCCTTACGTTGCTCTTATAATTTGTACATCAGCAGGAATGATTGCTTCTCCCTCATACATCATTGTGCGACCATTTTGCCATTCAATACGCAATAATTTTCGATTATCTGATTGGAATTCCCATATATACTGTTCTTCTGAAGCTGAGAATGGAGTTTTTCCCATCACAACAACACGTCCGTTATATTGTTCTTCCATATGGTACTCGGTATCATCCATTTCAATTGTCGTCGGAATTTCATCAATTGAATCTAAGCGACCATCAATTGGTGTATATAATTTGTAATACGTATTTTCACGATCTTCAATTTTTAAATAACGAATGTCTTTTCCATCTTGCAATGTCAAAACAATTTCCTTACGCGAATGCATACTCGTTTTCCCAATTAATTCATACATAACTAATGAAACTTCAATCATATCGCCAGGAGCTAACGTTAAAAGACTCTTTTCCGGCTTCAGTGGCTCTGGGCTTTTCATTATATTTTTTATTCGTTTAAATAAACTCATAATCTACCCCTCCTTTTCTCTTTATAAACACGCACCTAAAATTAGTGCACCAACAATATGTAATGATCCAGCTAACATCGCATGTGCAACGCTGCCTTCTTTCGTACCTTCTTCTAAATCAAGACCAGACATTTTCTTTAATACGAATTCGATAAACATTTCTACCACTAATAAAATAACGAAAGAAACTGCTGATGCAAGGAGTGCTTGCCATAAATCATTTGCTTTCGTTATCGATTGGGATAAAATGTACCCCTGTGCAAATAATTTCATAATAAAACGAGTTGTTACAGCTGTATTTCCATTTTTGATTTCTTTTAAATCATTGTATTTTGTAAAAATCGAATCAACCCACATAATTGCAAATAAAAGTACTGCACTCGCTCCAGTCCATACAAGCATGGCAACTACATTCATCCATGTCATTGCAAAACCTCCTCTAAAATATAATAGAAAACCGACATGAATATATTTAGACATGTCGGTTCATTTGTCTCTATTCTATATTATTTCTCATACTGCTTCATAATACGAGCTAATTCATCGTCAACAGCAGAATTTTTGTTTAAGCTTGCGAATTCATCATCTAATGACTTTTCTTTCTTATAAACTTCACCGCTTGCTTCCGCTTCAGCCTCTAATTGAAGAGCTTTCTCTTCCATACGGCTTAAACCAGCTTTTGCTGAGTTTGAATCAAATCCAGACATCGCCTGATTAATATTCTTTTGTGCTTTCGCCGCATTTACACGCGCTACAAGTGTTTCACGTTTATTTTTCAGCTCATTTAATTGCTTACGCATTTCTTCTAGCTTTAGGCGCAGGTTATCAGCAGCAGTTTTATTTTGCTCGTAGCTTGCTTTATACTCATTCATTTTTTGCTCTGCATTTTGTTTTTCTTCTAATGCACGACGCGCAAGATCTAAGTTATTAGCTTGAACAGCCATATGAGCCTGCTCTTCACGTTTTTTCACAAGTGCTTCTTGCTCTTCAAATAATATTTTGAATTTCTTCTCAAGTGCGATTTGAGCTGCTACACTTTTCTCAGCCTCTTGTACATCGGCTTGCATATCGCGTAAATATTGATCAGTCATCTTAACTGGATCTTCTGCTTTTTCAATTAACGAATACACATTTGACATTGTTAAATCTCTTAATCGTTTAAATACAGACATCTAAATTCCTCCTATGATATACCTCATATTTCAAATTCACTACTTGGAAAACTGAAAAATCTTCCTTTACAGTAAAGAATATTCATTTTACAGCCTATGTGTTTATTATAACAAAACTAATATGTCCTTACATGTTATTTCCAAAATACATCCATTATAATATGACATTTTATATACAATATTGCATTTACAATATATTATAATTATATCTATTTGGAATTAACTTACTTTTGTGCAATTTCACTAAATTACATAAGTGTAATGTTACTGTAAGCTAACTCGATAGTTGCATTCCGATATTTCTTATACACTAATACCAGAAGCAACAAACAAGCTTCTTCACTTGTAAGCAATAATACAAAAATTGTATTTACTATAAAACATATAAAAGGAGAAATCATCATGAAAAAATTAGTAGGAATCGGATTAGCAGCAGCAATTTCATTTGGAGCATTATCAGGTTGTTCTTTATTAGGAGAAAAAGCGAACGGCTTTGTACTGTACGGATCAGAAGAACAAGTTCAGCAAATTACAGATAAAAACAAAAAAGAAGTGAAAGAAAAAGACTTCTATAAAATGAAAATGACAACATTAGATGGTAAAAAAGTTCTTGTAATGGATAAGAAAACTGGTGAAGAACTAGTGAAAAAAGAGTTACTTAGCAAAGTTGATGAAAAAGACAACACGAAACCACTTGATAAATTACCAGCTGTAACAACAGAACAAGGTGTATTATTTGCAAAAGAAAAAGTAGAAAATGCTGCACTTGATGGGGCAAAATTAAAATATGAAGGCAACACAATTATCGGAAGTGGTCGTGCATATACAGATATGTATGCGATTGTCGATGACGCAACTTACAGCAATGTAAAAGGTGATGAAAAATCTGTAGGTGTATTAAAATTTGATAAAGACCCAAGTAAAGAATTCCCTGGTTACAAAGGCGTAGAAGCTTCTCAACTTGTAAAAATTAAAAAGTAAAACAAAAAAGCTTTGCGAAATTCGCAAAGCTTTTTCTATTTATTATGAGCAATTTGCTCCATATCCGGGCTACAAGTTTGCGACTGACATGACTTATTTAAAGAACATGCTGCGCATTTTCCTTTTTTACTTCTCTTTACAAAATTAACTAACGTATATGCTGCATAACCAAAAATGATAGCTCCAATTATAATATTGACCATCATCACAATACATCTCCTTCTAGAATCCGAGTAAGGATCCAACTTGGTATATAATGAGCGTTAATACATAAGCAACTACGAGTGGATAAACGACTGAGAAAATCGTCCACTTCGCTGATCCTGTTTCACGTTTAATAACAGCTACCGTCGCTAAACACGGAACATATAATAAAATAAAGAACATAAATGCATAAGCTGATAATACTGTATAATGTGCTCCCATTACATTTCCAAGCACATCTTCTTTAACTGCATAAATAATTGCCATTGTAGAAACGACAACTTCCTTCGCTAAAAACCCTGTTAAAAGGGATGCTGCAGCTTGCCATGTTCCGAAGCCGAGCGGTGCGAATAGTGGTGCGATAAATCCACCAATCATCGCTAAGTAACTGTCTCCCATATCAACACCAAATCCTGATGGACCTGCATAGTTTAATAACCAAATGACAACCGAACCACCAAAGATGAATGTACCAGCTTTACGAACAAATCCTTTCCCTTTCTCCCATGTGCTTAGCCATAATGTTTTTGCTTGTGGCACACGGTAAGGCGGTAATTCAATTACGAAAATAGACTTTTCCGCTTTCAAAATCGTAAGAGACATAATTTTTGTAACTAATAACGCAAGAACAATCCCTGCAACATATAAAGAAAATACAACAGTCGCCTGACTATGCGGGAAAAATACGCCCGCAAATAATGCATATACAGGTAATCGTGCTGAACAAGACATAAATGGTGTTACTAAAATGGTAAGTAAACGTTCTTTTTCCTGTTCAATCGTTCTCGCAGCCATGATACCTGGAACGTTACATCCAAAACCGATAATCATCGGAATAAAAGCTTTTCCGTTTAAGCCGAAAAACTCCATAATTCTATCCATAACAACTGCAATTCGCGCCATATACCCTGAGTCTTCTAATAATGAAATAAAAAAGAATAGTGCAAAGATTTGTGGTACGAATACTAATACAGCACCAACACCGGCAATAATACCTTCTGTAACGAGCGCTTGAATAAAATCAGAAGCTCCAATACTTGTAAGTCCAGCCGTCACCCAATCCGTAAGCTGGCCACCAAAAAACTCATCTAACATATCCGATAAAGGTGTACCAATCCACGTAAACGTAACCTGAAAAATAAAAAACATAACTGCTAAAAAGATTGGAAGTCCTAAAATTTTATGTGTAATTAATCTATCAATTTTTTCTGAAAAAGGAATTTTTCCTTCTTTCTCATGCTTCATAACATTTGTTTTTAACTTTTCAATATACGCTTCACGAGTTTTGTAAATGTGCTCTTCTAACGTACAATCAAGTTTTCCTTCTAAGCGAGATCGAATGGCTATGAGTTCCTTATAAATTGGTAATGCTTTCATTTCTTTTTCTACTACTTCGTTATTGCTTAAAAATTGAAGTGCTAACCATCTCGGATGCTCGTAATTCGCTGTCTCTAAAAGAGCAATTACTTCTCCAATTCCTTCATCCATTTGTACACCATATGAAATAAGGAATGGCTTTTTCTCTTGTTTGTTATTTTCTTTAAGAGTCGTAAGCAGTTCTTCACAGCCTTTTCCACTTCTTGCAACAACAGGAACGACTGTTACACCTAATAGCTCTGATAATCGTTTTACATCAATGACAATTCCTCTTTGCTTCGCCACATCAACCATGTTTAAACCAATTGAGACTGGCTTACCAAATTCAAGTAACTGCAACGTTAAATGCATATTTCTTTCAAACTGCGAGGAATCTACGATATTTAACATATGATTAAATTCTTCTGTTAATAGAAAGTTTGTTACAACACCTTCATCACGTGAAACTGGATTTAAATCATAAACACCTGGTAAATCAATTAATGTTCCTTGTCTATCTTTTAATTTACCAACCTTCTTTTCTACTGTTACACCGCTCCAGTTTCCTACATACTCATAAGAACCAGTAAGTGCATTAAATAATGATGTCTTCCCTGTATTCGGATTCCCTAGCAAAGCTACCTTATTCACGCTAATTCCACCTTTATCATTTTCGCGTCACAATGACGAATACTAATTAACTGTCCACGACACTCCAATGTACAAGGACCTTTGAACATCGCTTTCTGTTTCAGGCGAAGTTCGCTTCCTTCAGTAAGACCGAAAGCAGCTAGTCTACGCTTTAATAGCTGATCTAAAGACTGAATACTTTTTACTAACACTTTCTCTCCAATTTTAATATCTACTAAGCTCATAACCTTCCCCCTCAGAAGAGAATGATAATTATTTTCAAAAAAATTATACCACACCCAATTTCTCTTGTACTATACCCTTTTGCTTCATATTTATTAACATTTCGCTACAATTCTATTTCAATTATTGTCATACTGTATTCGTTTGCCATTCTCATCCATTTCGCTTACAATAAACAATAGCAAATAAAGAATCTCGTTATCACTGGGGGAGCCATGCCGCTGAGAGGGAACACTTCGTTCCGACCCTTCGAACCTGTTAGTTAATGCTAACGCAGGGATTGTGCAAACGTCCGAAATACATACCTCATTTTTATTTACGTATTTCGTATCCTCCTATGATATCTATTCTTTTTTGTATAACTTGGATTTAGGGGGAGACAACATGCGTAACACCAATTTACAAGCGATGATCGAATCTGCTATTCTTGCAGCCTTCGCCATGATTATCGATATTTTACCATTATCACTTAAACTTCCAACAGGCGGTTCTATCTCATTCGCTATGATTCCTATTTTTATTATTGCTTACCGCTGGGGCTTTAAATCAGCTTTCTTAGGCGGTTTAGTTTGGGGACTATTACAAATTGTCGTGGGAGATGCTTATATTTTAACACCTGTTCAAGCATTCATTGAGTACTTCATTGCCTTTGCTTTTATCGGATTTGCTGGCTTATTCTATCGTCCAATTCAAAAAGCACTTTTAACATCCAATGAAAATAGCTTAGAACAATCAAATTTAGGTAACCGTAAAGACAAACCTTCATCAAAACAAAATCAGGGTAAGAAAGTCCTTGCTTATATTATCCTTGCTACATTTATCGGTAGCTTTGCTCGCTATTTCTGCCACTTTATTGCCGGCATTATTTTCTGGGGACAATATGCACCGAAAGGTCAATCAGCTGTGTTATATTCATTAATCGTAAATGGAAGTACAATGCTTGGTTCTTTTATTTTATGTACCGTTTTACTTATATTTTTATTTATCACTTCACCACGATTATTCAAAAGCATCAGTGCTTATCAAATGAATACACAAAAAAAGGGCGCTTAATGAGCGCTCTTTTTTCATATCGTAATATCAATTAAAAATACAATAAATGCGCAAAAGAAAATAAATACCATTATACTTAGCCAATTGCTATGCACGGTTCATCGACTCCTTACATAACCTCATATTCTAAACAAATTATACTGATTAAAAATAAAGATTAGGTAAAGATAATATGAAAATAAATTAAAAAAGCGTAAATCATATTATTTACGCTTTTTTCGGTAAATAGAAGTAAAATAACACACCATCTTCTGTATTTCCTGCCCCATATTCAGTATCATGTAGTTCTAAAATATTCTTTGAAATGGCAAGCCCAAGTCCCGTCCCACCTTGTGAACGCTGACGAGCTGTATCCACTCGATAAAAACGATCCCAAATTTTATCTAATTGTTCTTCTTCAATGTGAGTACCTTTATTTTCAATGCACACTTTTATACGATCCTTCTCATCTATTGTAGAAATAATAATATCTTCTTTATTTGGTGTATAACGTATGGCATTCGTAATGAAATTCACGATGACTTGTTCAATCCGGCCTTGATTTGCAATCACTTCAAATGAACATATATTTTTATGAACACGAAGCTCTTTTTTCTCTATTTCCACAGATAGATGTTCACATATGTCTTCAATTACTGTATCAATATAAAACGAATTCTTTTTCATTTTATATGTACCAGATTCAAATTTAGCTAACTCAAGCATATCCAAAATTAACGTATCCATTTTGTCTACTTCTCTCTCCATTGCCTGAAAATAATACTCTTTTTTATGTTCAGCTACCCCGTCTTTTAAAATAGAAATACAGCTTTTCATAATACTTAGCGGTGTTTTTAATTCATGTGAAACACCAGAAATGAATTCTTTTCGCGTCTTTTCTAACTTTCTTTCCTTTTCAATATCTTCTTCTAACTGCCCAATATGCGAATGGAGTTTATTTGATAGAACATTAATATTTTTCGATAAATCTCCAATTTCATCTTTTGAAGTAATCGGTATTTTTTCTGTAAAATCTAATTGTGCTATTTTCTTCGTCGTATCATTTATTTTTAATAATGGTTTTGCAATTTGTTTTGAATAATAAAACGAAGCTAAAAAAATAAGAACGACTACAAATGCAATGATATAGATGTAATAATCTTGCACCATTTGTACAGCTTCATCTACAGGCTGTAAAGAAGCCATCGCATAAATATATGTTACTGATCCATCTTTTTCTTTTATTGGTTTCATTAATAATTTATATTTTATATCATTCTTTTCATAGTCCATTGTCTTTGTTGAATACTCTATTTGATTACTCTCTTTTAGTAATACATCCGTTTGAAATTCTTTTATACTATCCAAAAACAAAGTATTTTTATAAATTGGATTTACGAGGCCTTTTACATCTGGAAACTGTACTTTTGTAACAAACCCACCTATATAAGCATCTGGTTCTTGGGCAGCTTGCTCCTGAACAGCCGGCTTCTTTTCCTTACTTACTTGTTCCTCAGCTGCTTTCTTTTTCTCCTCATCTAATTTACTCATTTTCTCCTTAAATGCTTTTTCTAACGGTTTATTAGATCCACTTAAATTCTGCTTAGATAACGAGAAAGAGAATGGAATAAAACTATCTCCTTTTTTCACTCCAGAAAAATAAATTCCTTGGCCTAGAAACTGATCTGATGATTTATTCTCAATCTCTTCTATATTGACGAGATTGCCTAAAGGAATTTTGAATATTTGTTGTCCAAAGCTCTTTTGTTGCCTACGATCTATCGTTACTTCAAAATAAAAATCATCTGCATGTTTTAAATTCCCGTTCTTATCTAATGTCGTAATCCACGTATTATTTTCTCTTAAAAAGTCTTGCTCTAGTTTTTGAATTTCTTCTGCATTTCCTGCATAATTTAAATAATTCTTCTCAAAGGAATTTAAATTTACTTTAATATCTTCCACTTTTCGATTCGCATAATATTGTTTAAAAAATATCGTTTGTCCAATAAATATCGTCGCTAAAATCAACATGCATAATGCCGTTGTAAGAGTAAATAATTTTAGTACAATTCCTTTCCTCATACATTGCCCTCAAATTTATAACCTGTTCGTACTACAGTTGTAATATACTTTGCTTTCTCTCCTAATTTATTTCTTAAATTACGAATATGACTATTCACCGTTCGATCATCACCAGCAAATTCATATCCCCAAATTCTTGAAATGAGTTGCTCTCGCGTTAAAACGATTCCTTGATTTTTCATGAAATACGCTAATATTTCAAATTCTGTATGCGTTAAATTAATATCGGTTCTATCTACCGTAACAGTGCGAGACGGAAAATGAACGTGAATGCCGTGGATTGATAATGTATCATCTTCATTCTCTAAAAGTTGCTTTGTCACTTTTCTGCTTTCTAACAACCTTTTCGCTCTTGCTAATAAAATTGGCGGACTATACGGCTTCGTCACATAATCATCTGCCCCAAGTTCAAAACCAAGTAACGTATCGTCTTCATCTACACGCGCCGTCAGCATAATAATAGGCACCTCGGACGTCTTTCGAATCCTTCGGCAAACAGACCATCCATCGAGTTCTGGCAACATAATATCTAAAATAACTAAATCAACCTCTTCTTCTTCAAATACAACTAAAGCCTCTTTCCCGTCCCTCGCTTCAAACACTACATATTGCTCACTTAAAAAATAATCTTTTAATATTTCACGTAATATGTCTTCATCTTCAACAATTAAAATATTTTTTGACATAATTTATATATCCCCCTCCCGCTTTCAGAAACTATAATTTCACTTTGAATAACTAGCAGTTAACTTCGCCTCGATAATATATCTATCTGGTGCATTCCCTATATAATTAAATGGGTAACAAGTTGTCAGTGTTAATATCGGTTCTTCTTTTTTTATAATAACAGTGCGATCATCCGCATGGGTAATCCACGTCTTTTGAATTTCATATGTGTACGTTTTATTATCATACTCTAAAACAAGGGTATCCTTTTCTTTCAACTCTTCTAAATCTGTAAATACAGTATCTCGGTGTCCACTCAGTACAGTATGTCCCCCTCCAGATGGAGTTGTCGTTAAATCACTAACGAACATACCCACTCCTTTTTTCAAAGTCGTATCATCCGCTCCCCAATATATAGAAAACTTCTTCTTTATTTTCGGTATGTTTAACATCGCTACCTTTTCTCCTTCTTTATGTTCTGTTTGAGAAGAAGGCACTTGAGAAGTTACAGGTGTTTCATGAGAAAGTTGAGTATCTTGTATATTTTTAAGGCTCTTTATTTCTTCTGCCGTTAATTGCCCAGCAGAGCTTCTTCCTTTATACCATTCCACAGCATAATAGGATCCCATGAATAGCCCTATAGCCATCAATATGATACCGATATAATTGAGTAACTTCATTCTTCATTCCTCCATGCCAAAAATGGTAGGAGTAACCTACCATTTTTAATATATGAAATTATCCCATTCTTTATAGGAAAATATTTTATTTACGCTTTAATCTTATTGCGACGATTCAAACCAAATAATGTACCTACCGCTACAAGACATGCACTTAATCCCATCATTACTACATTATTCGATGCTGTATTTGGTAATTTTTCACCTTGTACAACTGGCTTTGCTACTTCTTTTTTAGCTACTTCATTCTTTTGCTCGGCTTTTATCGCTGCTTCTTTTTTGGCCATATCGTTTTTTAACTGTTCTTGCGCTATTCTCTTTTTCTCTTCTTCACTTTTTTTCTCAGCTTTTATTGCTTCTTCTTTTTTAGCCATATCATTTTTTTCTTGTACTTGTGTCGCTTGCTTTTTCTCTACTTCACTTTTTTGCTGTTCCTTAATTGCTTCTTCTTTTTTAGCTTTATCTTGTTGCACTTGCGCTTCTTCCTTTGTTACTGTTCCAGTATCTGCACTCGCTACTGAAGAATATCCTACTGCTAAAAGTGCCATTGCACAAATTGGTAATAGTCTCTTTTTCATTTTCATTCTCTCCTTATATTTTATTCACATCAACTCGCATCGGATGTATTACTAGAATAAGCAAGAGATATAAATATAAGATGCAGATGAAATATATTTCATTTAAAGATTTCATTGTAGAAAAAGAAAAAAACATCGCAATATGTACGATGTTTTTTCGGGTGTGTGTCTCAATTATTTACATGTTACTTTCGCGTGATTTGGAAGTAGAACGGGCCGGAGCGATAACTAATTGTCTCGGCTCAGTTTTCTTGAAGTGATTTTTGACGTTACACTTACGACGTTGAACAACCCACGCTTTAATAGGGTTTGTTAAAATAATCTTTTGCTCTTCGTTAGGGGTCTCTTCTTCAAACCTACAACTCTCGCTCCATTTATTCCATTTCATTGTAAATTTAGAAGAAGAATGATCATCTTCACGATCAAACAAGTGCAAAAAATCCATTTTTCCATCTAGCATTACGGTGTTACTAGTCGCTAAAAAAGAAAAGGTCGTCCAACGTTTCTCCATGCCCTCCTACTCCTTTTTCACATATAGAGTGCCTAAAACTTAATTTACCTAAAATATGCTTGCCTTTTACCTTACACCCATAGTTTATCCAAAATGCTATTATGCAACTATCGATTTGCCTTACAACTACCTTACATTTTTGTAAGAAACAAAAAAACCTTCACTCTATATAATGAAGGTTTCTTACTTTTTATCTATATGATCTCTCATATCATCAAGTCCAGCTTCTTTTAGCTGCGACATCATACCGTGCGAAATTGCTCCTAACACTAAAGTCATTCCAATTAATGAAATACGAATCGCAGGTACATCAATTACGTAAGCCAACAGGCCAAGAACAATTGTTAAAAGTAATGCTTTTATAAATGTTACACTTGTGTACTGTTTCTTCTTCATCATATTCACCCTTTATGGAAGCGTTTTCTTAATACACTTAGTATATCATATCATCAGATGATTTTGGCGTTATCTTTGTAAAAAATTACTATCTCCTTTGACTTTTTCTATTCTATCCTTTACAGTCGAAATGTTCGCAAGTTTTACACTGTAGGAGGATTACAATGAATATTAAAATAAAAGACACTTTAATTTCTGAAGAACAATTACAAGCAAAAGTTAAAGAATTAGCACTTCAAATCGAACGTGATTTTGAAGGAGAAGAAATCGTAGTTATCGCAGTTTTAAAAGGTTCATTCGTATTTGCTGCTGATTTAATTCGTCACATCAAAAATGATGTAACAATTGACTTTATTTCTGCATCTAGCTACGGAAATCAAACAGAAACAACAGGAAAAGTGAAACTACTAAAAGATATCGACGTAAACATTACTGGGAAAAACGTAATTGTTGTAGAAGATATTATCGATTCTGGTTTAACACTTCATTTTCTAAAAGACCACTTCTTTATGCATAAACCAAAGGCACTTAAGTTCTGTACGCTACTTGATAAACCAGAACGCCGTAAAGTGGACTTAAAAGCTGAATATGTTGGCTTCCAAATTCCAGACGAATTTATCGTTGGCTACGGTATCGACTGTGCTGAGAAATATCGTAACTTACCATTTATCGCTTCAGTTGTAACGGAGTAATATAATAAAATAAGCTTCCATCAATTACTGATGGAGGTTTATTTTCTATCACGATTCGTAAAAGACAAAGGGAGAGAATAAAAATGACAAAGACAAAATTTGAAAAAGTACTCCTCATCGTAAATCCGAAAGCTGGTCAAGGTGACTTACATACAAATTTAACGAAAATCGTACCACCTCTTGCCGCAGCTTTTCCTGATCTACATATCCTTCATACGAAAAAACAAGGTGATGCAACAAAATATTGCCAAGAGTTTGCTAGTAAAGTAGATTTAATTATCGTCTTTGGTGGTGATGGAACAGTATTTGAATGCACAAATGGCTTAGCACCTCTCGAAACTAGACCTACACTTGCAATCATTCCAGGTGGAACTTGCAATGACTTCTCTCGCACACTTGGTGTTCCGCAAAACATTGCAGAAGCAGCAAAACTTATCACAAAGGAACACGTAAAACCAGTTGACGTTGCAAAAGCAAATGAACAACATTTCTTAAACTTCTGGGGCATTGGACTCGTATCTGAAGTATCAAACAATATCGATGCAGAAGAAAAAGCAAAGCTTGGTAAAATCGGTTACTATTTAAGCACAATTCGAACTGTAAAAAATGCTGAAACATTCCCGGTAAAAATTACTTATGACGGACAAGTATATGAAGACGAAGCTGTCCTTGTCATGGTTGGAAATGGTGAATATCTTGGTGGTATTCCATCCTTTATTCCGAACGTAAAATGTGATGATGGAACACTTGATATTTTCGTAGTCAAATCAACAGGTATTCAAGCATTTAAAGATTACATCGGAAAGAAACTATTTGAAGACTCAAATGAAAATGACATCTTCCACGTAAAAGCGAAATCCATTCATATTGAAACGAAAGAAGAAAAAGAAGTAGATACAGATGGAGAAAGTTCGCTTCATACACCTTGTCACATTGAATTATTACCAGGACACTTTACGATGATTTATAATCCTGCGGTTGTGTAAAGAAAAAAACGAGTGCTAGCACTCGTTTTTTCTCTTCTAATCTAGCTATGTCGTTGAATCATTTCTTGTATTTCTTTAACTCTCTCTAAAGTAATTCCATTTCTTTGTTCGATTGCTAAAGGATGCTCGGTTGGCTCTAATTCAACATACGGTGCCGTTCCAACTTCTCTTATATGTACATTTGTTTTTAAATTTAATGTTTCTGGATAAACTCGTATTTCTACAGATAACCAACCAAAATAAGGATCACTATTTTCTCGGCCTCTCTCATCCCACTTTTCTAATACTTCATCATAACTTTCTTTACTAAGTGATACCCACACAGTCCATATGAAATTTTCGTGGTAATCCATGATAGGAATCTCTAAACAACCTCTAATAAAGTAATGCTCATCGTCCATTACGCAAAGTTCTGATGTTAAATGGAAGCGTTCCTCTCTTTCATGGGGCGCTACCTCGTAATAATAATATGGTGCTTCACTTCCGTAGCATAGAGGTAGTGCAAAACGATGCATTTGTACTTTTTCTCCGGATTTTCTTCTTCTTTTCATTTATTATTCTTTCTCCTATCCTTTTCAGTCACAATCAAACGCTACCCAATTTCTCCAATGCGTGTTAGAATCCTTCTTCACAATAATACGTGGATCTTTCTTCTCTATTGCAGCGGCTACTGATTGGAAGAATTCATTTTCACTTACTTTTTCGTCTTCAACATGTTTCCATTCTTCCGTTTCATACGCTACTTTCCAGTCGCCTTCTAAACCGAACTCTTCTAAAATTTCTCCTTTATCCCACCACAATAATTTTTGAACTTCCTCATTAGTAGCAAGCATACGCATGAAGTATGTTGGATAATGCTCTGTCGTTTGTACTTCTATTCCATTATTTATATAATCTTCTTCTGTAAATTCATATTCAAAATGATGCTCGCGAATTTTTAAACTGCCGTTATAAATATTCGGTATAAATTCACCTTCATCATCAAACAACTCATAATCGCCATTATTTAATTGTAAAATGCAATCATCACCCATTGAATGAGTAATTCTATCGCCATATACTTGAATATCATTACATACACCTAATGAACCTACACCAACAATTTGAAACACCATTAGCCAATCCTTAGTATCTTTAAAGAAAAGAGAGAATTTCACTTGTGAAATATCAATATATTCATTATCAAAGGCAGGAAATTCATACTTACTTTGCTTTTTATCTAATAGTTTTAAAATATCTTTTTGCATATGTAGCATCTTCACCTCGATATAAACAAAAATATTTTTTTAATTTCACTAGAGTATAACATAACCATACTTACCTGTGACATTCTAATAACACTACTAAAAAATAGAAGAATGGCTTGTTTGCATACTCTAGTTCTTTTTATGTACAATGAAGGAAAGAAGCACCTTCATATAAGGGAGAGGACAAACTTTGTTCAACCAACAGTTAGTTAATTTACGCATTGATTTTGCATTTAAACAATTGTTTGGTACGAATGGTAGCGAAGATATTCTAATTGCATTTTTAAATGCTATGTTACAAGAGTCTTTAGAGTCGCCCATTGCTTCTCTACAACTAGAAGATCCACATTTACACAGGGAATATGAAGAGGATAAGTTATCTATTTTAGACATTTCAGCGACATTAGACACAGGAACAAAAGTTAATGTAGAAATACAACTCAATAATAATCACGATATGGTTAAACGCAGTTTATATTATTGGGGAAGACTATACACATCTCAACTACAAAAAGGGATGCCCTACAGTGCACTTCACAAAACCATCACCATAAACTTACTAAACTTCGTAATGTTTTCGGAACACCCAGCCTTCCATACAACGAGCATATTATGGAATACACAACAACAAAAAATCCTGAGTGAAGACATAGAAATCCACATTATAGAAATTCCAAAGTTAACTGAACAATGGCATGAAGAAAAAGTAAATCCGTGGAAAGATCCATTTGTTCGTTGGCTTTTATTGCTTTCAGCAAATGAGGACGAGCACTTAACTAAACTATTGGAGGATATTGCTATGAACCAAGACCCTATTTTACAAAAAGCAATAAATAAATGGGAACGTATGAGTCAGGATTCTTCTTTCCGACAAGCCTATGACGCAAGGGAGAAAGTTTTAATGGATGAAGCAGCAAAATTCGCCCATGCAGAGACAGAAGGAATAAAAAGAGGAATGGAACAAGGAATTAAAAAAGGGCTTGAAAAAGGCATTGAAAAAGGGCTTGAAAAAGGCATTGAAAAAGGGCTTGAAAAAGGCATTCAACAGGGGAAAATTCAAATGATTAAAAATATGTATGATCTTGGTATACCACTTGAAACGATTGCTAAGGCAAGTAAATTAAGTTTGCATGAGATTGAGCATATTTTAGGACATAAATAGTGATAAAAAAAGAGCTTGAATAGTTTCAAGCTCTTTTTTTATCAAATTTCCTCAATACTATCCAATTGAGTCTTATAACACTCATCACACTCTGACCTAGTAGGAAGAATCCCTCTTTCATCAGGTAATAAAACCCTCAAAACTTCTCGATCCATCTCTACGAAAGACTTCATAATAATGGGATATCCTTCAATAATATCCGTATACTCAATCCCTTGTTCAAACTTTTTTCCGCTCTTTATTTCTTCTATTATGGTACAAAAAACACTATGCGCGACTTCAGGATCCATATTTAATGCTATTTGTAAATCTTGATGATTAAAGTTATCTCTTAGACCATGCGTATGATAATTAGCATGGATGCCATCAATATCTTCTGCTAATATGCTATGCATGTACCATCCATACTCTTGTAGCATATTTTCTTCCCATTCATCTGTATCCTCTTCTAAATCTTCATCAAACAAATTCGGATCATACCACACGTCCTCGTAATCTCCAGCAATTAAAAATCTCCAACCAGGTGGTAACCCTAAATACTTCTTTATTTCAGGTGCCCATTCATCAATATGTTGAACATGTAAAGGAAGAAAGAAATCTTCTTCTGTCCCCATTTCTTCACCAGCCCAAATGTACCAACCTGTCGTTCCGTTTTCTATAGGCATTCGTAACCCATTAATCGGAACAATACCATCTTTCACATTTTGCGCTATTCCTAATTTCAAGTCATTCGGAGATTCTACATACTCCGCTTTATATTTATCACATATACTCCTCTGTTCTTTTATGTATTTTTCCATCCTTTTAGCACACTCCCCAATTTTTGAAAGATAGATTTCTTTGCCGAAGCACTCTCTAACTTCCATACCCCACACGGATTATAAAATGGATCCTCTTGTTCATAACGATTATCTATATAATGAGATAAGAGATACACTGGAGCATCTTCTGTGAAACTAATTGTATCTCCATCTTTCAAATTAGGTTTTTCCAATATATTATGTAGGTTAAAATCATTCAATAAATCTACAGCTACTTCCGGATCTATCCCTCCGTCTAAAACAACGTCTGGTAGATTAAATGCTTGCATTCCACATGAATAATAACCGTCCTCTTCATCTCCAACTAAAGTTACAAGGTGCGAATACATCGGGAAGATTTCCTTATCCTCTGCAAGCTCTTGCCATTCTTCTTTCAAATAAGCCACACCTGCTGTTTCAACTTTTAAAGCAAGTCCACCTGCATTTAAAAGTTCCATTCCTACATCAATTACTTCTTGTAATCTCTCTGTATCGTCAACTTTTGCAATAATATACACTGTATAAGTATGCTTCTCCAACTCCTGAAGCAATTCTTCATTAAAACGCTCACCACCTGCATAGAAGAAAGCCTCTCTCAAAGAAGGGTTTTGTTCATATATATCAATTTCAAAGCCAATCTCTTTCTCCTTATGGTGCATCACATTTCCCGCTAATATATAGTTACTTTTACTCACAACTTCTTGTATTAATTCTGTTCTATCTTTCCATAAACCAGGTACTCCAATAACGATTTGTGTCTCCATCATATGCACTCCACTTCTCATCTATTTTCAATCTATTCTTTCAATCTTCCAAACTAAATTAGCTGGGATATCTTTCTCTAAAAAGGTTAACATCCATACAGTTTTTCCTTTATCATTCATCAGTAGCACTTTATGATTTAACTTCCAAGCCACTTCACTAACATGATGAAACATCTTATACATATCTTCTTCTCTAATAAGCTTTTCCTTTTTGATTAACCGCCTCGTTCTATACTCTCTTATTTCTAAGTACACGTCAGCATAAGCCACTTCATGCTGACATGTTATATTACATACGTATTTTTTATTCGGACTACTCTTTTTTATATATACGAACTCGTTTCTATAATTCAATTCTAGTATCTTATTCTTCACTTTTTCTAACTCTTCTATATCCCAATCATATTTCACAGCTAAACGCTTCATTTCCGCATGAACGATTTGAAGGGCTAATTCTTTTTTCTCTCTATCTGATAAATATGGAAAATCCCTCACACTCCCATATTCCACAAAAGCATTCATATATTCAGGGAAAATTCGATATTTCTTCTCCCACTCATCGAGTAATGAAATATCATCCACACAATGAATCAAAATACCTTTCTCATACTCCATTCTTAACTTTGGCATATGTCGACAATATAAAGAAGTAATACAGCTCGTCTCTTTACCAAAAGAGATATCTTCATCGTAGTTGCTTGTAGATGTTAACTGTAATGCTTCTATGTTTCTGGTATGCTCTTTTACTTTTAGAAAACTCAATTGTATATCTCTTATAACCGGCATTTGCTCTCTCCTCTTCGCAATACAACTATGAAATATCTTTGTTAATACGCCTTAATCAATTTCAAGCCAGCCCATTCCCATAGAAAGAAATAACAGTCCGATTACCAAAAAGAGACCCCCAGTTAAAAAATAGAATGGCGCTCCGTGCAATGGATCACTAAATAACTCTATCAAATTTCCAGCTACTACTTTCCATTTCTCTCTCTTTGAATTTTTTTCTTTTAATTCTTTTACAAATCGATAAATACTGAAACTGATTAAAGTGATACCAATTAATAAACATCCTGCTATGATAAGAATTTCCAAATGTAACACTCCATTTAAATACCATCTTCATTTACACCTCATTTTAACTAAAAAAAGCGAAAGAGAACATAATTTTCACTATGCTCTCTTTCGCTTTTTCAAAAACTGTATACCTTATTTTCATTTACTAACAACACTGAAATAAGAACGAACCGTTAAGTAATAATAACCAATATAAATAACACTATACACACCGATGCTAATTAGTAACGGAACTGCAATTTCATACGGAATAACTGTCGCTAATCCTTTTAGTGCAAATAAAGTGTGTATTATACCAACTACTAAAGGAATAAAGAAGATAAATCTCATTTGTTTTGCGATTGCCTTTTTCATTTCTTTTTTCGTGACACCGAGTTTTCAAAGGACGATGTAACGCTCTCGATCTATATGTGCTTCTGTCCTCTTTACATCCACAGTTTCTTCATTCTATTATAATTCGTGATGTTCTCTTTAAGTAACAGCATTGAGTATAGATATATTTTCTTAAAAAGAAATTCTATACTCATAAAAAAGCCTGCAGCTGTTACACTGCAGGCTTTCAAATGTTTAATAAATTGATTAAGCTAAATACGCTTGTTGTAACGCCTCTAAACCATCTTTATAAATTCCATAGAATAGATTAATTGCCTCTTCATCAGTAACCTCTACAGGAGTGAAGCTACCAGACCATTCAACTAATGATGTGTTAGCATCTTTCCCTTCTTTAACACGGATTGTAGATAAATAATTAGTTACAGGGAATGGTGCTTGCATAATTGAATATGTGTAGTAACGTTCTTTCTCATTAAATGCTTCTAAACGCTCTACAATCGCGTCGCCATCAGGATTAGCTAAATGGCGTACACGTCCGCCTTCAGTTACTTTACTGCTAGGAATATACGGTAACCAATCTGGAAGTGCATCAAAACCTCCCATTAATTTCCATACTTGTTCAGGTGAAGCTGGAATTTGAATAGATGTAATAGTCTTTGCCATGTTAATTACTCTCCTTTTTATTTAACGTTGATTGGTAGTGGTGCATTAGCTGCAACTAGTTTTTGTTCACGCATTTCTTCCCAGAACGCTGCCGGAATCACTGTTTTTAATGCAGCTTGGTCTTCTGCAATTCGTTCCGGTTTACTTGCACCTGGAATAACAGCAGCAACTGCTGGATTAGCCAATGCAAATTGTAAAGCAGCAGCTTTAATACTGATTCCATGACGATCTGCAAGGTTTTTCATTTTATTAACTTTTGCAATGATTTCTGGTGACGCTTTTTGGTATTCGAAGTGAGCTCCTCCAGCAAGAACACCTGAGCTATATGGTCCACCAACAACAATGTCCATATTGTTTTTTACAGCCGCAGGCATTACGCGTTGTAACGCACGCTCATGGTCTAATAATGAATAGCGACCAGCTAGTAAAGAAACATTTGGTTTTGCTTCTTCTAAGTCCAGCATAAGTTCAATTGATTCTACTTTATTTACTCCAAGGCCCCAGCCTTTAATTACACCTTCATCACGCAATTGAGTAAGTGCACGGAATGCTCCTGTTCGAGCAATTTCAAATTGTGAAATCCACTCATCTCCATAAAAATCTTGTGCTACGTCATGAATATAAACAAAATCTAGACGATCTGTTTTTAAACGTTTTAAACTATCTTCAATAGAACGAAGAGTTGCGTCCGCACTGTAGTCGTTGATAATTTTATTTTTACGACCAAATTCGAACAGTCCGCCTTTTTCACCTAAATCACGTGTAGATGGATCTTCCAATTCATCTGAAATAATTCGACCTACTTTTGTACTTAAGAAGTACTCATCACGATTTCTTTTCGATAGTGCTTCACCAAGACGAATCTCTGCTAAACCAGATCCATAAAGTGGCGCTGTATCAAAGTAACGAACACCATTATCCCAAGCAGCATCCACTGTTGCGATTGCTTCTTCTTCCGGAATATTGCGGTACATATTACCTAGTGGTGCCGTACCAAAACCAAGTGTACCTTTTAATAAATCTTTCATTTAAAATCTCCTCCTAAAATCTATTTAAAAATGTTTAATGAATATCAATTAATGTGACAAGGACTGGCCGATCAAAGTACGATAGTTATGAAAAATAACATAGATGCTTTTTAGCTCCTCACTACTCATTTCCCTCTCATGTATGTAATTATGTCTTATCTACAACACAATAAAAAGTACGCACTTTAAAGTGTTATAGATACAAATAAGTAACAATTTTATGTTTCAACGTATGTAGCTCCAAAATAATTTCATTTAAAATGATTTTATTAAAAAAATACGCTATTCCTGCGGAGGTAACTGTAAAAGTTATTAGTGAGAAATGAAAAATTGTTCTTATTCTTCATTAAAAAAGGCAAAAACGAACCGAAATATGTTCGTTTTTGCCTTTTTACCTTCTCTAAAATATTAAATTACATTTCGAACAAAAAGGCGCAGCATTCCCTTTTCTAATTTTCACATCACATTTTGGGCAATATACATATCGCTCTTCTATCTTTTGTCGTTCTATCATATGTAAGGATACTATTCTCATACTGCACATAATCCCAATCAATATAAGGCTAACAATAAGTAGCATACCTCTCACTCCTCCCCTCTAAATTTTACCATAAAATAACAAACCCGATTCTCTCATCAAGAATCGGGTTTATATTTACAATCCTAACTTTGCCTTCGCACCTTCAGGAATTTTCTCTATCGTTACTTGCACTTTGTCATGTAAAAACTTCCCTCTTGTAATTACATGCCAATACGAACCTTTCGGTAACTCATCAACCTCACTAATCGTAACTTCTTTTGCCTCACCTTTCTCATCATAAGCTTTCACTGTATACTCACGGCCTTTATTTCCACCTAATTCTTTTCCATCATTATCAATAATTGCGTAATGGTTCTCTAAATCAATAAATGGATTCACTCTATCAATCGTAGCACTCCCATTTAACAAATATGCCGCTCCTGCTATGATGACAAGTAATGATCCTAAAATAAATCTTTTCATCTATATTCCGCCTTTCATTATGTTTTTCTATAAGACCTTTCTAAGTATAGAGAGCATTTCTTAATAAAAACTCGTACGGTTTCTTAACTTTTTCTTAATGTAACAGGGCTTTGCATCAGCACTTCGATAAATAAAGCCATATTAATAATAAAAGGAGGCTGCCGCCTCCTTTATTTACTCATCACTGTATTTCTTTTTTGTCTGTAAAAATAAAACACACTCACAATCAATGCAATGCTCCCGCCAAAATACACACCATACTCTATCGCAACTGCTACAATTCTTTCAATATGTTGTCCAAATAAAGAACCTAGCACAAAGTAAACGAGTGTCCAAAGAAATCCTGTCGTATAAGAATACAAAGCATACGTCTTAAATGACATGTTATTCATTCCAACTAAATACGGTACAACATGTCTTACAACTGGTATGAAGTAACTTGTAACTAATGCATAATGACCATACTTCTCTACCATCTCTTGCGATTTCACAACATACTTTGCTTTTTTCTTTTTCATTAGCTTATCAAGTACTTTTGTACCAAATATTTTCCCTAATATATAGCCTAAAGAAAGTCCGGACACAACGCCTAAATACGTTAATAAAAACGCAGGAATAACATTTAATATACCTAATGAAGATACAAATCCTCCGCTCATAACAATCATTTCATCTGGAATTGGCATACCGATAATACCTAACCATAAACAGAAAAATAATGCCCAATAACCGTACTGCTCAATATAGGATAATAATTCATGTAATTCCATTATGCATACGCTCTCCTTAGCTCTTTTTTACAGCTAAAGACGTACGCTGGTGGGAAATTGAGCCACACTTTCTCTAGTGTAATTTCAGGGAAGAAATGCTGTATAAATCCTTTTTTCACAAGTGAATATTGAAATGTAATAAATTCACCATTCTCATGTATCGCTTCCATTACATTGTTTAAAATACGCTTTGAAACTTCTTCTGGTAAAGAAGTAAAAGGTAATCCCGATAAAACGTAATCCACGCATTCTATATGGAACTCTTCCATATACTTCTTTATATTTTCAGCTGAACCGTGCACAACAATGACGTTCTGCTCATCTTTAAATTTTCTCTTTAGCTCTTTGCAAAACACTTCATTAATTTCAATAAGAAGAAATATTGTTTCCTTCTTTTTTCTCTTCATAATCTCTTTCGTAAAGACCCCTGTACCAGGCCCTAACTCTACAATACATTTCGCTTTATTAAAATCAATTACATCGACCATTTTCTTTGCTAATATTTTTGAACTTGGCGCAATTGCACCAGTATGTTTCGGATGTTTCATAAATTCATGTAAGAATGTTATGAGTTGCATATAAACCTCTCCTCATTCGTTCGGTAGTTTTTAACTTGTGTCTAAGTATAACTATCGTTTCTTAATAAAAATTGAGGAAGTTTCTTAAGATTTTATGAAGAATAAAAAAACAGCTATCGCCTGTAGCGATAGCTGCCCCTTATTACTTCGCACTCACGATCTTATAATAAGAACGAACAGTTAAGAAGTAATATCCAATATAAATAGCGCCGTATACTCCGATACTAATTAGAAGCGGAATCATAATTTCAAATGGTAGTATGTTCCCTAAACCTTTTAATGCAAACAAGCTGTGCAGGATTCCGATTACTAACGGGATTGCAAAGATAAAGCTTACTTGTTTTGCAATAGCTTTTTTCATTTCTTGTTTTGTGACCCCTATTTTGTGAAGTACAACATAACGCTCACGATCAGCATTTGCTTCTGTTAATTGTTTAAAGTAAATGATAGAACCTGTTGCTAGTAAGAATACAAGCCCTAAGAACATTCCAATAAACATCATTAATCCTGTTCCTTCAAGCCCCATATGGAAACCAGTGTAGAAATCTCTAAATGATAACACCATTTCTGATTCACCAGCTGGCATCACTTTTGTTAATTTTTCCGTTAACACTTTACTGTTTTTCTCATCTTTCACATCAATATTTTTTACAATACGTGTTCCAAATGCTTGTTTCGCTTGTTCATACATTTCATCTGAAACGACAACAACTAATTCACCTAAATTTGTAATCGCAACGTCATTTGCACCTTGGATTTTTAATTGCTTCGTTTCGTTCCCAATTTGGAATACTGCTTTGTTTCCTTTATATTGTGGACTAAACTCATGTCCTTCAATATACGAACTATCATATATAAATGCTTCATCAGCAGCTACATTCACTGTTTCTGCGTCGATTTTCTTAGCAAGCTTATTAAATTCAGATTGAGACATAAATTGATATTTCTCTGAGATACTGTAGTTCATATTAAAGATGAAATCAACTTTATCTCCTTCAAACTTCCCTTTTACAGGAACTGTCTCAATTTCAAATTGATCTTTAATCGGATGATCTTTCTTCTCTTCTGCAAAAATCGCATTTACTTTCTTATCAAGCGCTGCATCTTTTTTCTCATAAGAATAGCTATATGGTGCAACTGCTTTTGATTGCGTAAATGTGTTGTAATACATCGTAACAGACGTACCAACCGCTGTTAATGTTACCGCACTTAAAATAGAAATTGTCGCAAGTGATTTTGCATTTCCTTTAATACGATATAGTAGCTGCGACGTCGTTACCATATTCATACCGTTATAAAACGATGATTTATTATTTCTTGCACGTTTCAATACGAATACTGTAAAGAACATAAATAGTAAGTACGTACCTAATACTGTCGCCAATAAAATATAAAGTGCAACTGCCATAAAGTCTGCATATTTAACTGCTTTCATGAACATTAATGCTAAAAAATAACCTGAACCGATTAAGACAACTGAAATTAATGCCATAATAACTGATCCTTTTGGCATTGCTTCTCCTTCACGTTCGGCGCGGAAAAGTTCAATTAGCTTAAATCGATAAATTAAACGATATCCTTGAAGTGATGTATATAAAATAATCACAAAGAAAATAAGTGCTGTATCAATAATGGCAGCCATCGGTACTTCAAAATGAACATTTAAGTTTAATCCCATCATGCTTACTAGCAGTTCAAGGAATAATTTTGAAAGGACACTACCAATCGCAATACCGATAATTAAAGACATTAATCCCATTAACATATTTTCATAAAAGAGCATTTTACCAATTTGTCTTTTACGGATACCTAATAACGAATATAAGCCAACTTCTTTTTTACGTTTACGTGTAAAGAAACCGTTCGAATATATAATAAACACTGCTACGAAAATGATAAGCATGACACTTGAAACTTGGAACGCTCCGCTAATTTTTTTTGAAGCTTCTGCAGCTTTTTCCATTTGTGAATTGTATTGCAATGCTTTAAATGTAAAATAAATAACGATACTAAAAATCATAGATGCAAAATATACAAAGTAGTCTTTAAAGTTCCGCTGTATGTTGCGGAGGGCAATGCTAGATAAGGTCATCAGCCATACCCCCAGAAATAGAAGACATTACATCAACAATTTTTTGGAAGAACTGTTTACGCGTTGATTCACCGCGGTGCAATTCTTTATATAGTTCACCATCTTTAATGAAAATAACTCGTTTACAATAACTTGCTGCAAATGCATCATGCGTTACCATTAAAATTGTTGAGTTATCATATTCGTTTAACGACTTCATACTTTCAAGTAAATCTGTTGCAGATTTAGAATCAAGCGCTCCAGTTGGCTCGTCTCCGAAAATCATACTTGGATTCGTAACAATCGCACGTGATGCTGCGCAGCGCTGCTTCTGTCCACCAGATACTTGATATGGGAACTGACTTAAAATATGATCAATACCGAATTTCTTTGAGATTTCAAGAACGCGGCGATCAATCTCACTCGCTTTCACCTTTGATAACGCAAGTGGTAAAGCGATATTCTCTTTCACCGTTAACGTATCTAATAAGTTATAATCTTGGAAAATGAAACCTAAATGATCGCGGCGGAATAACGCTAACTTATCGTCATTCATTTTTACGATATCTTTTCCATCAATTAAAATTTCACCATTTGTCGCATTATCAATTGTAGAAAGAACATTTAGTAGAGTCGTCTTACCAGAACCTGAAGGTCCCATAATTCCAACGAACTCACCTTCTTTTACTTGTAAGTTAATACCTTTTAACGCTGCAAATTTATTACCACCCGTGTCATATACTTTTTCAATATTTTTTGCTTCTAGCACTGTTTTCATCTCGACATCCCTCATTTCATCTATTCTCTATTTTCAACTATATACACTCTCTACTCTTGCCACTATCGATGTTTCTTACACAAACATGACAGTTATGTAAGGCACATAAGTAAAGAAATCAAAAAGTTAACGTAATGAATTAAAGTACTTTGTTACTATAACATTGGGATATCATACCATCCATTCATTCTCCTTACAGGAACATTACAATTTTGTAAGGTAAAAAATGCACCTACAAAGTTGTGCACGAAATGTCGGATGGAGCTATTTCGTTCCTGCTATTCTATGTACAGAGGAGGTCATAATATGGATTCACTTAAAAATATGAATGCTGCAATGCGCTATATTGAAGATAACCTTACGAATGAAATTGATTTTAAAGAAGTTGCGAGGCTAGCTCTTTGTTCTGAGTATCACTTTAAAAGAATGTTTTCGTTTTTAGCAGGTATATCACTATCAGAATATATTCGCTGTAGACGTCTTACTCTCGCTGCCTTTGAACTAAAAAACAGCAATGTAAAAGTCATTGATATCGCTATAAAATATGGATACAACTCACCAGATTCATTCGCTCGTGCATTTCAAAACTTGCACGGTATAACACCTTCAGAAGCCCGAAATAGTAGCCATTCTTTGAAGGCTTATTCACCAATGACCTTCCAATTATCCATTCAAGGAGGAAATGAAATGAATTATCGAATTGAAGAAAAAGAGCCATTTCGAATTATAGGTATTACAAAACGAGTACCAATCGTTTTTAATGGTGTAAATGAAGAAATTGCTTCTATGTGGAAAAGTTTAAACCCAGAGTCTATTCAAACATTAAAGTCCCTTTCAAACATTGAACCTACTGGAATTATTAGTGCCTCTACTAATTTTCCTGAAGGAAGAATGGAGGAAAAAGGCGAACTCGATCACTACATTGGAGTAGCCACAACGAAAGATTGCCCAGAGCAATTCGTACAACTTGAAGTCGCAGCTTCAACATGGGCTATATTTGAAGCTGTCGGGCCGTTTCCTGATGCACTACAAAATGTATGGGGACGTATTTATTCTGAATGGTTCCCTTCTTCGAACTATGAACTAGCGGAAGGGCCGGAAATATTGTGGAATGAACAGAAAGATATATCTTCTCCAAACTTCAAAAGTGAAATTTGGATACCGGTTTTGAAGAAGTGATAAAAAAACAAAGCTGCTCTTCCCTAAAAGGAAAAGCAGCTTTATTTACATTTTCAACTCTTCTTTATAAATACTATATGACTTTATTGTTGATACGATAATACATATTAATATGATTCCAATCCCCATAAAAATATTAAATGGATCTGGAAGCAAAGCCCCGGCATATATACAAAGTGAACCTATTACAAATACCCTCGAAGCAAATCGGTGTGTTTTCCTCCAAACTACAGGATTTTCTAATGTCCAGTCCATTCGAATGCCTACTAACCCGTTCGGCTTCGTTTGTTGCATGTAATTACCTATTACAAGAAACAATGTTCCAAGCCCAAAATTAAATGCAATTGAGCCCGATGCAATATAATTAGACGCTGCTAATAGCGCAAATAAGTTACAACCGAATCCTATTAAAAGAATTGCATAATGGACTGCGGAAAGGACTTTAGCATGCTGTTTATACTTATCTTTCGTTACATCAATATACCCAAGAGCTAGCCATATCAAATACAGCAACATCATGCTACCTATTGAAACAGAACTTGCTTCTACTTTAGAAAAATATCCATCTACTACTCCTGCCGCATTATAATGGCGTGGAATTTGTTCTGGTAAATATGGCCATACAATATACCATCCAATTGCAATGCCAATAATTAAACTCCATGGTAATACGTGTCTTTTCATCCTCTCTCCCCCATAATTTTTTATTAGGCCCCTATTTCTTTTTTATAAGCAACATAAGAATATCCCATCGTTAATCCTACTGCACCAATAATAATTCCAACCATTACGAAAGATTTCCACGCCACTGGTGCAAAAACACTTAAAATCATAATGATCCCCAATGCAACAAACACCTTTCCGCTAAAACGATGCGTTTTTCTCCACACTTCTTCGTTACTTAATGTCCACGGTGTTTTTATACCTACAAAGTAGTTTGGTTTACATTGTGGTAAATAGTTTCCGATGACTATAAATAAAATACCCACTAATAATTCCGGCACGCGATTAATGAATAAATTGTATCCTAATCCACTTGTAATAATATCTATATTCCCTACAAATAGTAGCAGTAGTATCCCGTTATTCATCATCATAAAAGCTTTAGAAAACTTCTCGTAGTTCGCTTTCTTTGGATCAATCTTTGGTAACACGTTTAGAAAAATATATAAAACAATCATAATTCCAACCATAGAAAGCATTCCATACGATTTAGAAGAATATCCATCTACTTTACCGCCGCTCCAATGCGTTGCAATTGTATCCGGTAAATGTGGCCAAGCAAACGCCCAAGCTAAACAAGTTATAACAATTAATAAGATTGCAAAAAGATGCTTTTTCATTTCCCCTCTTCCCCCTTATTCGTAAATGTAAACACCCAAGTCAATAAATCTTGAAAGACCGTTGTGTTTAAAGAGTACATAACGAATTGCCCTTTCTTTTCATCTTGAATAAGTTCAGCATTTTTAAGTGCATTTAAGTGGTGTGAAATACTTGGTTTTGTCATATTGAAATGTTCAGCAATCTCACCAGCGGTTAGATCGCCTTCTTTTAATAAGTCTAAAATTTTTCGCCTTGTTGGATCTGCTAATGCTTTGAATGCTTGATTCAATGTCTTTCTTCCTTTCGATAATTAGACATTTAGATATTTATCTAAATATTAAACCGATTACCGTTATTTGTCAATTTCATCCAGCGCCCTTTTTACTTTTCTCACTTTTAACCTATACTGTTTACTAGCTTATCTTTCAACATAATGAAAAGACTTGAAACACATGATACACTATAGCTACAATTGTTTTTTTTGAGGAGGAATATACATATGTATAAAATTTTAATCGTTGAAGACGATCCAAATATTTCATCATTACTGCAATCTCACATTCAGAAGTACGGTTATGAGGCTGTGGTAGCGGAGAATTTCGATGATATTATGGAATCGTTTAACGCAGTGAAACCCCATCTTGTTTTACTTGATGTAAACTTACCGAAATTCGATGGTTTCTACTGGTGCCGTCAAATTCGTCATGAATCTACTTGTCCAATTATTTTCATTTCAGCGCGTGCTGGTGAGATGGAACAAATTATGGCAATTGAAAGCGGTGCGGATGATTACATTACAAAACCATTCCACTACGACGTTGTAATGGCGAAAATTAAAGGACAATTACGCCGTATTTACGGTGATTATGCACCAAATATTTCTGAACGTATCGTTGAAGTAGAAGGATTAAAACTATTCCCAGAACGTCCAGAAATTCATTTTGGATCTGAACAAGTTCTTTTAACGAAGAAAGAGGCAATTTTAGCAGAAATGTTATTATCTAAATTTCCTCGTACAGCGAGCCGTGAAGATTTATTAGCTGCGCTTTGGGATGATGAAAGTTTCGTTGAGGAAAATACATTAAACGTAAACATTACACGTCTTCGTAAAAAGTTTAATGAGCTTGGCATTGAGAACTCTATTGAAACAGTACGTGGACTTGGATATCGCTTTAACGCAACTTGGAGTGAATAAGCATGAAGCTATTTTTACGTGATCATTTTGCATTTTTTCTACTGTACGTATTAAACTTCGGTATCATTTTCGTTCTTTATGATGCAGTAGACGGATTTCAAAATAATAAATTTTACTTCGTCGTTTTAAGTTTATACTTATTTATTTGTTTCCTCGCTTATCGTTACGTTCGCAATCGTAGAATGTACCATAGATTAAGTGAGCAACCAGAAAAAATGGAAGATGCGTTTATTGAAAGAGCAACTGCTCCGATGCCTCACGGTGTCAATGAACTCGTACGTACGCAGTACCGTCTATTCCAAAAAGAACTACAATCGTATGAAGTAAAACAACAAGAACATCAATTATTCATTAACCATTGGGTACATCAAATGAAGACACCTGTTTCTGTTATGCAGCTTATGGTGCTAGAAATGGAAGACGAGCATTTAATTCCAAAGTTTAAAAAAGAATTAGAGCGTCTAAACCAAGGGCTTGATATGGCTTTATACATGGCTAGGTTAAATAACTTCCATGAAGATTTCCATGTTGAGACGATTTCATTAAAAGATACGGTAACAAAAAATATTAACGGATTAAAAGAACTATTCATTCGTAATGGTGTCTTCCCTGTTTTAGAAGTCCATTCTGATTTAAAAGTTGCTTCTGATGCGAAATGGCTAAAATTTATCATCTATCAGTTAATGACAAATGCTGTTCGTTACTCTGGGGAACGCGGAAAGAAAGTATTCTTATCTGCTTACCGAAACGGAAAAGATATTATTTTAGAAGTTCGCGATGAAGGTGTTGGTATTCCGCAAGAAGATATTCGAAGAGTATTTGAACCATTTTACACTGGGAAAAACGGTCGCGCATTCGGAGAATCTACTGGTATGGGACTTTATATTGTAAATAAAATTTGTGATTATTTAGGTCACTCTGTCAAACTAGATTCTGAAGTTGGTAAAGGAACGACGATTAAAATCATCTTCCACAACGCTGCAAATAATCAAGCAGAACATACGGAGAAGGTGACCGAAGCATGATCGTAACATATGCAAGCAAAATGTATGAGAACTCACTCTCATACATTTTTTGCAATACAATTACTTCTATATCTTCTAGCCGGAGGTATAATCTATGACATTTTGGCAATTTGCATTTAAAAACGTCACGCGCAACTCAAGAGCTTATTTTGCTTACTTTGTAAGTAGCTCCTTTTCCATTGCTGTGTTCTTTTCGTTTGCTGTTTACTTATTCCATCCGAAATTACAAAACTTTGAAATGACCTCTGAAATTTCAGGATTAATGATATTTTCAGAAGTAGTAATTGTATTTTTCTCTTTCTTCTTTTTACTATATTCCATTGGTACTTTTTTAAAAGTTAGAAAAAAACAATTTGGTATTTTGACCATTTTAGGAATATCGAGAAAACAATTACATCGTCTTATTTTTATGGAGAATATGTTAATCGGGATTTTATCTATCTTTTTCGGCATGCAGTTTGGAGTTGTTTTTTCTCAATTTTTCTTATTAGTAACAGCCAAACTTACCCATGTTCCAGGAATATATTTATACGGGCCTACTAACGCGTTTATTTTAACAACCATTGTTTTCCTTAGTCTTTTTATCATTGTATCTGCATTCACACCAATGCTTATTCGTACAAAAAAAGCAGTACACCTTTTAAAAACAAATGGTGGAAAACAAAAAGAAAGAAAACCATCCATACTTGTTTCATTATTTGGTGCGATTTGTTTATTTGGTGGTTATGCGTTAGCTGGAAATCCTAAATATTTCGTATCAGTAAGCCCGCAAATCGGTGTTATATATATGGTTTCAAGTATTTTCGTTATCCCAACGCTTGTTACAATTGGAACATATTTCTTCTTTTCACAAATTAGTTTCTTACTTATTTATATTTTAAAGAAAAGAAGGAAGTTTTATATGAAACGGATTAATATGCTTTGGATTTCGGATTTAGCGAGCCGTATTCGAACGAATATTAATATGCTGTTTATTGTAGCGATGCTATCTACAATTGCTTTCACAATGATTACGTTTCTATATGGATTCGGGAAATTTATTAAGCTAGAGGTGAATAGAACTTCTCCTTTTCCAATTTCTTATTTTTCTTATGATGCGAACCCTTTTGTTACAGAACATTTAAATTGGCTTGAGCAACAATTACAAAAAGAGCATTTCCCTTATCAAAAAATAAAAGCTGATATATATGAAACACCACTAAAAGAAGATAAAGATATAGCTATTTATAATGACGTATACGCAATTAAGCAAAGTGACTATAACAAACTTGCAGATTCTTTACGAATGAAACAACTATTTATGGATGATAACGAAGCATATGTGCTAACAGGGACATCTTATATCACCATATTCAACGAATTTGAGCAAAGCTACAAAAGAGATTACATTACACTCTCTAGTACAAATACGAAATTACGAGTAAAAGGTTATGAGCATGTAAACGCAATCCCATCTGACTTTTCATATCAAACGATAGTGTTGCCTGATATTATCGTAAATAACTTACCTAACACCGTAAAACATATATCAGCATACAATTACAAAATTCAAAACTGGGAACAGACATATGAAATTGCTGATAATTTTATAGAAAAAGTGCAAAAAGATCGAAATAAATCCCAGTATGAAGGACCTCTTATTCGTTCCTTTGAATCAGCAGGATCGTTATACAAAATAACATCAGGCAGTGCTGCATTTTTCCTAATTGGGACATTTTTAGGAGTTATTTTCTTCATTGGAGCTGGTAGCGTTCTTTACTTTAGAATGTATACGGATTTGACGAACGAACAAGAGAAATATATAACGATTTCTAAAATCGGTGTAACAGATACAGAGATGAAACGATCTGCAACCATTCAACTTAGTATTTTATTTTTCATTCCGTACATTATGGCATCCATTCATACAATGTTCGCAACAAAAATGCTACAAGATGTAATTGGTTTATCTCTGTTCAAAGAAGTTTCAGCCGTTCTTATTATTTTTGGATTCGTTGAAATCGTATTTTTCTTATTCATTCGTTCACTTTATATGCAAAAATTATCACATTACACGAGTGGACAAAATATTTAAAACAAACTTGATGAAAAGAGTATCTCTCATACTCTTTTCATCTTCACCCTATTAGGAGGTTTAGGTGAATGACATTTTGGCAGTTTGCATTTAAAAACGTGACGCGGAACGCCAGAGCTTATTTCGCCTATTTTGTAAGCAGTGCGTTCTCCATTGCAATCTTTTTCTCATTTGCAGTTTATTTATTTCATCCGAAATTGCATATGACAGACGTTAATTATTATCTGAACATATTAATGACAATTTCAGAGGTTGTCATTGTGTTCTTTTCATTTTTCTTTTTACTGTATTCAATCGGGACGTTTTTAAAAGTACGAAAAAAACAGTTCGGGATTTTAACAGTACTTGGCATATCTCAAAAACAATTAAAACGACTCATATTTATAGAAAATATGTTAATTGGTGTTCTTTCTATATTTTTTGGCATTCAACTTGGAGTTGTCTTTTCACAGTTCTTTTTGTTAGTTACCGCCAAAATTACACACGTACCTGGTTTATATTTATATGGGCCTACAAGTGCTATCGTTTTAACTATCATCATCTTTCTTGGGCTCTTCATTCTCGTATCATCTTTTACACCGATGCTCATTCGTACGAGAAAAGCCGTACGTCTTTTGAAAGAAGGAACACAACAAAAAGAAAGAAAAGCATCCGTGCTCATCTCTCTATTTGGTGCGACGTGTTTAATATGTGGATATGCGTTAGCCGCAAATCCGTTGTATTTTATGTCGCTAGGTGACATCATTGGGCTTTTATATGCCGTCTCTAGTATATTTGTCATCCCATCCCTTATTGCAGCTGGAACATACTTTTTCTTTTCACAAATTAGTTTTTTACTTATTCGTATTTTAAAAACGCGAAGAACGTTTTATATGAAACGAATTAATATGCTTTGGATTTCTGATCTAGCATCACGTATTCGGACGAATATTAATATGCTCTTTATTGTAGCGATGCTATCGACGCTCGCTTTTACAATGATTACATTCTTATATGGATTCGGGAAGTTTACAAAGTTTGATGCGATTAGACAAAACCCTTTCCCGTTTACGTATTTATCGCATACTGAAAATACGTTAGCTGATGAACATTTAAACTGGTTAGAGCAGAAATTTAATGAAGAGCATTTTACTTATACGAAATTTAAAACGGATATATATGAAGTATCTTCAGCTGAAGATAACACGCAGCTCTATTACGCAATTAAACAAAGTGACTATAATGTACTTGCTAAGGCTTTAAATTGGGAAACGCTCACAGTAAATAAGAATGAATCTTATATTCTTATGAAAGACTTAGATGATCAAGTTATTGGAACGCTTCATAATAAAGAACAGAAAAATACTCTTACACTTACTCAAAACAATTTACAACTACAAGTGAAAGAATATAAAAGTTATAGCCCATTCCCAAATAGCTTAATATACAAATTACTCATACTATCTGATGAAAATGTAGAAGCCTTATCCACCGTTTCCAAACAAATGAGTGTATATAACTTCAAAGTTACGGATTGGGAAAAAGCACATAATATCGGTTCATCGTTTATAACAAAAATCGATAACGATAATGCAGCAATTCAAGCAGAGCACCCGCCTTTCCATGCAAGTGAAGCGAGCGATTCTCTATACAAAACAAAACTAAATGTCGCTTCATTCTTCTTAATTGGTACTTTCTTAGGTGTTATTTTCTTTATCGGTGCTGGTAGTGTTCTTTACTTCCGAATGTATACAGATTTAACAAATGAGCAAGAAAAATATATAACGATTACGAAAATTGGCTTAACTGAGACTGAAATGAAACGTTCAGCGACAATTCAGCTTGCGATTCTTTTCTTCGTGCCTTACATTATGGCATCAATCCATACGATGTTTGCGACAAAGATGTTACAAGAAATATTACATCTCTCGTTCTTCGCTGAAATTACAGTCGTACTTATGATTTTTGGAACAGTTGAAATTTTATTTTTCCTTTTAATTCGTTCCTTTTATATGCAAAAATTATCACAACACATTAAGTTTTAAAAAGTAGAAAGGTGATTACTATGGAAGAAGTATTACACATAAAAAACGTCTCAAAAGTATATGAGGGAAAAGTCCCTCATACTGCTTTAAAAAATATAAATTTACACGTGGATAAAGGTGAATTCGTTGCCATTATGGGACCATCTGGTAGCGGGAAATCTACATTTTTAAACGTTATCTCTACAATCGATTCTCCGACTTCTGGTGATGTCGTGATTAACGGAAAAAAACCGCACACATTTCGTAGAGAGAAGTTAGCTATTTTCCGCCGCCAAGAGTTAGGATTTGTTTTCCAAAACTTTAACCTACTAGATACACTAACAATCGGTGAAAATATCGTACTACCTTTAACATTAGATAATGTTCCATTAAAAGAAATGGATGAAAAGCTTGATAACATTTCAAAAAAGCTTGGAATTGATCATATTTTGGACAAGCGTATTTTTGAAGTTTCCGGGGGACAAGCACAGCGTACCGCAGTAGCACGTGCTGTCATTCATCATCCTTCACTTCTACTTGCCGATGAACCGACAGGAAACTTAGATTCAAAAGCGGCAATTGACGTAATGGAGCTATTTACGAAATTAAATAAAGAAGAAGATGCAACGATTTTAATGGTTACCCATGATCCGTTTGCAGCAAGTTATTGTAACCGTGTTATTTTCATTAAAGATGGAGAGCTTTACAATGAACTACACCGCGGATTGTACCGTGAGAAATTTTATCAAGAAATATTAGATGTTTTAGCATTATTAGGAGGAAGACGTGGATGACATTTTGGCAATTCGCATTTAAAAATGTCTCACGTAATTCGAAAGCATATTTCGCTTATTTCGTAAGTAGTGCGTTTTCGATAATGGTTTTCTTTTCATTTACTGTATACGCGTATCATCCGCGCTTACAAATTATGAATAAATTACAAGAACAAGATCCGCTCATGAACTTAACCGGCATGGCACAGTTTGTTATCGTTTTGTTCTCGTTCTTCTTTCTCTTATATTCTATTGGGACGTTTTTAAATGTACGGAAACAGCAATTTGGCGTTTTAACTGTTCTCGGTATATCTCAAAAACAATTAAAACGTCTTTTGTTTACTGAAAATATGATCATTGGAATGCTTGCTATTTTTGCTGGTATTCAAGGCGGTCTTGTTTTTTCTAACTTTTTCTTACTCGTTACTTCTAAATTAACAAACGCAAAAGGCCTCTATTTATATTGGCCTACAGAAGCAATTATCGTTACAACAATAACTTTTATTATTTTATTTCTTATCGTATCTACGTTTACACCGATGTTCATTCGTACTCGTAAAACAACTCGATTAATTAAAAATAATAAAAAGGAAAAAAACGAAAAAAGACCGTCTATACTCATTTCACTATTTGCCTTAATTTGTTTAGGACTATGCTATTATATTGCTGGTTATCCGCAAAGTTATATAACAGAAAAAAATTTACAAAACGGCTCTGCCCTCCTTATTATTTTATCTATTTTGCCGCTCGTAGTGGTGGGAACATATTTATTCTTTTCACAAACGTTTCTTCTCTTTATCTTTATTTTGAAAAAGCGGAGAAAGTTTTATATGAAGCAAATAAATATGTTATGGATTTCAGATTTAGCTAACCGTACTCGTAGTAATATTAATGTACTCTTTATCGTTTCTATGCTATCTGCACTTGCATTTACGATTATTATCGGATTATTTGCTACTAATAATAATACGAAAGCAATGATATTAGAACGCCGTCCTTTCCCCTTCACATATACGTCTACAGGGGAAAATGCACTTGAACAAAAACATATTGCTAAAATTGAAACGGAGCTTACAAATGCTAATTTTCAATACAACAAACATAAGTCTACATTGTTAAAAGATACCGCTTTAAAAGAAGACATTGCTCTTATGAAAATGAGTGATTATAACACGCTTGCGAAACAATTAAGGAGACCCGAAATACATCTTGATTCTACACAAGTTTATATTATTTCTCGTTACTCACCAGAGCTCTTAAATCTTGTATCAAATCCATTCGCAAAACAAAATACAATTACAATTGGATCTAATAAAAAAGAATTTCATATTAAAGGATTTATTAATAAATCAATTGAACCAGCCTTCGCATTCCCTTATTTAATGGTTGTACAAGATGATGTATTCAATAATATGATTCCTCATATTGAAACAACCATAGTGTATAATTACTTCGTTGAAAACTGGGAAAATGCGATTGCTCCTACGAAAAATATATTAAAACATATTAGAAATGATACAGATAACTTCTATGAGGCACACAAAAATGCGGAAACTGATTTTCAACCCCCATTTAATATTTATACAGCGGCCGATGACCTAAAATACAGCAAAGGAAATTCAATTGCTACTTTCTTTATTTGGGCATTTCTCGGCTTTATTTTCTTTATCGGAGCAGCTAGTGTTTTATATTTCCGTATGTATAATGACTTAACAACTGAGAGACAAAAGTATATTACGATTACAAAGCTTGGTTTAACAGAAACAGAAATGTTTCGTTCTGCAACGATTCAATTAGGAATTTTATTTTTCGTCCCTTACATCGTTGCTGGTATTCACACGTTATTTGCAGTTAAGTTTTTACAAAGCATGTTCTCTTTCTCATTACTAAAAGAGACATGTATCGTACTCACCTTTTTCGGGATTATCGAGATCATTTTCTTCTTCTTAATCCGTTCTCTGTACATTAATAAATTATCACAGCATATAAAAATATGAATAAAATGGCCTTGTGCGTATTGCACAAGGCCATTTTCAATAGTTTTTAATAATTAGCAGCAATATCCGCCGTAGCCGCCAGCATAACCGCCATAACCACCATAGCCACAACCGCCGCCTCCGCCGAAGCAGCTAGCACCGATGATAATTAATAAAATAAACAATACGATTAGAAGCGCAAAACCGCCTCCGCAACCATGTCTGCGGTTACAATCATCATGTCTGTGTTCACACTTTTCGCTCATTACCCTATTCCTCCTTTAGTATCATTCATAACAAGTTCACCTTGCTCTAAATGAGGGGATTCCATTTATATTATGTTTTCAGGGCGAATAGGAAGCTTGGCTTACCTAAAAACGGGCTTGTTTCAGAAAATGAGCCTTATCAAGATGTAGGTATAAAACATTTGACATACTAATAATTTCTTACTAATATTTAATTGAACGATCAATTAATTTTTTGATTATACATTCAAATTATATAAATCAGGAGTTGAATAGCGTGACTGATTCTTTTATTGCAGAGGCTAGGCGTGAACAAATTATTCTTGCATGTATTGATACATTAGAAGAGGTTGGATATAACAACTTAAGCTTAACGAAGGTGGCAAAAAAGGCTAAGATTAGTACCGGACTTATTTCTTATCATTTTAATGATAAGCTTTACCTTATGAATCGCACATTACAATTTTTAGTTGCCAAGCAACATGAATTTATTAGTAATCGAGTGCTATTAGCTCAATCTGAAATAAATAAACTAGAGGCTTTTATTGAAGCACATTTGGCTTATCAAGAAACTCATTACAAAAATAATATTGCCTTAATTGAGATTGTCTTTAATGCAAGAAATGAAGAGAACGTTCCTTATTACAGAATCGAAGACGACGAAGAGGAGGATGCTCTTAGAACGATGTTATTAGATATTTTGAAGACTGGTCAACAAAATGGCGTGTTTTCCGATTCTTTCCAAACCGACACATTAGCTTCATTTATTTTAGGAGCAATCGAAGAAAGAATGCTGAAGGCAAATTCATCTATATCCATAGAAAATTACTCAGATGAGCTCATAAAAATGGTGAAGAAACTCACTGTTTAAAACATGCCTGGTTAAAAAAATATATAAGAAAGGATGAACTACACATGAAAAAGGCATCTGTCATTGGATTAGGTTTTTTAGAAAAATTACTTGCTATAGCAAGTCCCATCCTTTTAGGCGTTATTGGATATTTTTCCCCTAAATTAATAGAGATTATAAAAAAGATTCCTCTCTTTTCTGATTCAAAAATTATAGAACTTTTACATTCTATTAACCCCTTCTGGCTTCCTATTATCCTCATGCTAATTGGTGTTATTGCAGGAATTTTATTTTCTTTAATTATTTATAGTGAAGCTTTAAAAATGAACATTACTTCGGAAAGCATTCACGTGAATAAGGACGATCAAAAGAAACAAATCACCAGATCAAATGTAAAAGCCGTTTTTGTAGATAAGCGTCAAGTGGTTATCATTGATCAAGAAGACCGAGAATGGTTACGTGAAACATCTGACATTACCCCAAGCAAAATTAAAGATACTTTCTTAATGCACGGCTTCCCCTGGGTGGAACAAGATCCTTATAAACATGAGTATAGCTTATGGAAATTAGAGGATGAGCGATTTAATAAAAGCATAAATACTATTTTGTATGAAAGACGAAATGCCCTTCGAGAAGGAAACTCGAAAAAAAAGAAGCATTTACGCAAAGATTTGAATGAGCTAGGAGTCTTTGTCAAAGACGATGGAGAAGATCAGTATGTCCGTTCCATTAAGTAATAGAAAGCACAAAAAACGAATAAAACCTACAGAGAAATTACATTTCCTCTGTAGGTTTTATTCGTTTAAATCTGATCTCCTCTCCTAAAGAAACATATTCAACAAAAGAGCAAAACCAAATGCAATAAATGATAACAATGTCTCGAGTACCGTCCACGTTTTAAACGTTTCCTTCACCGTCAAACCTAAATACTCTTTTACAAGCCAGAACCCTGCATCATTTACGTGAGAAAACATCAATGATCCTGCACCGGTTGCAATAACAAGCAACTCTAAATTCACACCAGACATGTGCTGAATAACTGGTGAAACAATCCCTGCTGCTGTCGTTAATGCTACTATCGCTGAACCTGTTGCAATTCGAATTAATCCAGCTACCATGAAAGCTAATACAATTGGTGATAACGATATATGTTCTGCCATTTGCGCAATGGCCGTTCCAACGCCACTTTCAATTAATATTTGTTTAAATCCACCGCCTGCACCGATAATTAAAATAATGGAACCGACCGGTAATAAACTTTCGTCTGTTAATTTTTTAATCATCTTTTTATTAATTCCTTGTTTGATACCAAGTAAATAAAATGCTGCGAAACATGAAATAAGTAAGGCGATTACTGGACTTCCTATAAACACGAAAAATTCAGTCATTTTTTTCGGTAATGAAATATATGGTGCAACTACTGATAAAATCATCAATACAACTGGTAGTAAAATAATAAAGAATGAAACTTTACTACTCGGCAAATCAGTTGAGACAGTCGTAACTCGAATAAGCTCTGGTTCATTTTCAGGTATAACCCTTTTATGTACCCACTTTGCAAATATCGGTCCTGCGATAATGGCTGTTGGTAACGCGATAATTAATGAATATAAAAGTACCTTTCCTAAGTTCGCGTTATAAATACCGATTGCTGTCATCGCCCCTGGATGCGGAGGCACGAGCCCGTGAACAATAGATAATCCTGCAATGACAGGTAACGCAATTAATAATATATTTTGCTTCGTCGTTTTTCGAATGGAAATAACAAGTGGTAATAAAATGACGATCCCCACTTCAAAAAACACTGGAATCCCTATAACAAATCCTGCAAATAACATAGCCCAAGGTAGTTTCCTTACACCGAAAAATCGAATAAAGAAATCTGCCACTTGCATGCCGGCCCCTGAATCGGACATCATTTTCCCTAAAATTGTTCCGAGAGCTAAAATACCAACTAAATGCCCTAGTACACTACCAACACCAGTTTCATAGGCAGTCACTATTTTCGTTAAGTTCAGTCCAGACATGATAGCTAAAAACAAACTCGCAACTGTTAAACTAATAAATGCATGCCATTTCCACCATGATACCCCTAAAATAACAATCGCAATTGCAAGTAACGTGACGATTAATAAGTATATATCCATCTCCCATTCTCCTTACTTTATAAAAAAAGAGGGAAAATCCCCTCTTTTTTATACGTCATAATTCACTACATAATGCTGCATTTCTGTATTGTAGTAGCCTTCGCTATATTCAATTATTTCGCCAACTTCATCGTAAGAATAACGCATGCGTTTTAATAGCGCTGTCCCCTCTTTTTCACCTAGCGCTTCTGCAACGAAAATAGGCGCGAGTCCAACAGCGAATTCATCTCTGAAGTTTTCTAAATGAATACCTCGGTCTTCAACTAAATCATAAAGCGATTGCAAGTCAAAATCCGATAAATCTGAACTTGCCATTCCTGCTGAGAAATAGTGCGTATAATGAATGTACGGTGCATCATTTAACGTATATAAACGTTCAATACGAAAACTCTCCTTACCGAATAATCGAAATGGCACTGTTCCTTCTTCATTCTGCACAATTTCTGCTTTTAGCAATTTCTTCTGTACTTTATATCCTTCTTCCACTAACACTTCAGTAAATTTCTTACCCTTTGACAGTTTTGTCGCAGAAGTATTGCGGATGACTTTCGTTCCTTTACCGCTTTTCTTTTCCAAATATCCTTCTTGAGCGAGTTCTTTAATCGCATTTCGCACTGTAATTTTACTCACTTTGAACTCTTCTTCTAACTGCGGTTCGGAAGGAATATTCGTATGAATCGCATATACACCATGCAATATTCGATCACGAATAATATTTTTTATTTGCAAATATAATGGTCCTTTTTTTCTCGTTACGTTCACCGTTACACCCACTACCTTTCTACATCACCTACTGATGCCGTCATTGCCCGAAGTATATCCTTCTCTGATGACATTGGCGTATCACCGACGATTGTATGTGCTAGCATTCCAGCTGCTGACGCAAATGAAACAGCTTTCTCTGGTGCGAACTCCTTTATCTCGCCATGAATAATTCCGCTCGTATAAGCATCTCCAGCACCTATTCTATCATATACAGAAAACGTAAGTGTTTTTGCAAAAGTGAACGTTCCATCTTTACATATAAACCCGCGAAGCGAATGTGTATTATCACTGTTAATAGAGCGATGAGTACCAGCGATTGTAGCGATATGATACGTTTCAGCTACCTTTGGAATAAGATCAACAAGTTGCGCCTCTCGCTCCGTTTCTTCGGTTTTTATTCCTAAAACAAACATTGCATCTTTTTCGTTCATCATAACGATATCAGCAAGTCCCAGCATTTCTTCATAATGCGGTTTTGCCTGTTCATATCCGTCTTCTCCCCAAAGTGATGGACGATAATTACAATCAAAAACGACGGTTCCTCCGTTTTCTTTAACTGCTCTCGCTAAAGACTTCATATGATGGCGCACCGTATCATTCATCGCAAGTGTAATACCGCAAAAATGAACGATATCAATTTCCTTAGCAATTTCTTCAAATTGGTACATCTCTTCAGACGCCGTATTGAAGCTACTTTCTAGTCGATTCGAATACGTAACGCGGCTTGCACGTGCACCGAATCCATTTTCTAAAAAATACATACCTACATATTTACCGCCTCTTGAAACAAGAGAAGTTTGAATCCCTAACTTTTGAATGTAAGATACAGCTGCATCTCCAACCGAATTTTCCGGTAAAGTTGAAATAAGAAGCCCTTCATGCCCTAAGTGAGAAAGTGCCGCTGCAACGTTCACACCTGTACCTGAAAATGAGTAATTTAACGTGTTAGCTTGCGACAACAATTCATATCCAGGTACTTGCAGGCGCATCATTACTTCGCCGAACGCTGCAATTTTCTTACGCATATTGATCAACTAGCTTCTTCACGACTGCTAATAATTCACGCACATCTTCTACTTTCGTGTTACCAGTTTCTTTATCAATAATAGAAGAGTACACGTGCGGGATAACTTGCTCTACATTTGCTTCAAGCGCAATACGTACAATTGTTTCGAAGTTTTCTTTATCAATTCCGCCTGTTGGCTCTAATGCGAATCCTTCTTCCGCACAAGCTTTCGCAACTGCGCGATATTCTTCTTCGTGAGCTAGCCCTTTCATTGGGAAGTACTTCAATGAATTTCCGCCCATATCACGTACAAGTGCGATCGCTGTTTTAATTGGAACGATTGCTTTTTCTTCTCCAGCCGCACTAATTGGGCCAGTAGAAATATTTACGTAACCTACTTTTCCTGTTGGCGATACTAAACTATTAATCCAGCTATCTTTTTCGCCAAGATTTGCACGTGTCGCTCCAACTGAAGGGAACACTTGGTTAATATGACTGCCAGGATAATGCTTCGCAATTTCAGCGACAACTGCCGCTTGGCGATTATCTCCTGCACCTAGTCCGATTGATATAGCGTCATCAATTTCTTTTCCGTATGCTTTCATCGCTGTAACAGCTTCTTCTACAGTTGCATAATCTTTTGATAAAACACCTACTACTACATATCCTTCTGCTGCTTCAAAAATATCTTTCGCATTTTGGATATTGTTTGCCAATACATTTAATGCTACGCGGTCTTTATAAAAACGTTTTTGAATGTTTGTCATTTTAGTTTCCCCCTACAATTTCTCTCAATTTTTCTTCAATCACATATATGTCATCACCTTGAAGTGGACGTGGATCAATATCAAAGAATCCTTGTCTTACTCCGTAATCACGTGTATAAATGGCAATTTCCCCTTCGCGTAATGCAGTCACAACATCTTTTGCTGATTTATTTAATTCTTTCTCGTTAATATGAATACGAGCTCGAAAGATTGCTCTCCCAGCTTCATCTTGAACGATCGTTACATTTACACCATTTAATTCTTTTAGCGGCATAAGTATTTGTAGCAATTCTTTTTCTTGCTCGCTCTTATCTTCTTTTACTCCGTACTCATCAAGTGCTTGAAGTAAACCAAAAGTTGTTTCTTTCCCAACTTTCATGCTTCTTCCAATGCAATGTAATTGCACTTTCAGCCATTCAATATACTTTCTTTTACCGCCCACAATACCAGAAGTAGGTCCTTCAATTGCCTTTGAACCGCTATAAATAGCAAGATCTGAATACTTCACATATTTTTGAATGTCTTCTTCAGCTGCTGCATCCACGATAAGCGGTACTTTATTTCGCTGCGCAACTTCCCATGCTTCTTCAACAGAAATCATATTTTTTTGCACTGCATGATGTGATTTCACATACAGAATCGCTGCTGTATTTTCACCAATTGCATCTTCAATATGCTCTGCTTTCCCTTCATTTGCATAGCCAACTTCTACAAGTTTACCGCCGCCTAAGTAAATCATCGTTTCAACAGGAGCACCGTATTGAACGTTATGACCTTTTAACATAATCACTTCGTTTTTCGCGATTACTTCTTGATGAAGTCTTTCACTTTTACGGTGATTTCCTTCTGTAACGATACCAGCGATAGAAAGCGCAATTCCACTCGATGCTGAGTTCACAACGACCGCTGCCTCTGAATCTAGAATTCTCGCAATATGGTCTCCCGCTTTATCTACTAAATCAGCAATTTCCACATAATTTTGTCCCCCATGTTTCATCGCATCCATTACTGTATCTGTAGGAGCAGATACACCTAAAATACTCATTCTACCGCTCGCATTAATTACTCTTTTTAATCCGTACTTAGCATTCAATGAATGACCCATTAATTACAACCCCTTTCGTATCAATCCTTCTTTCAGCAATGCGCTGATCCCCTTCTGAATCAATTAACGTAACCTTCTCATCTTTCACCGTAAATAAAGTTAAGTTTGCAATATCGCCTTCTTGAATACGGCCAAGCTCTGGTTTTTCAAGCCACTCTGCTGCATTTTTCGTAACCGCATCAATTACTTCTTCTAGCGGATAACCTAAGTAAAGGAATTTCGAAAGAACGTGAGCCATACTATACACTGGACCATGCACGCGATTCTTCCGGTAAATATCTGTACTAATTGTATTAAAAGCAATACCGTGATGCTTCGCCGCCTCTGCTACTTTAAAAGAAAAACTAGCATTACCGTGACCAACATCTAAATGAACACCACGATTCACTGCATCTAGTAATACAGGTAGCGGTTTGCCTTCTTCATCAAATAAATTATTTTCTTTCCCGTTTAAGTAATGTGTAATGACATCATCTTTTTCTAAAAGAGGTACAACTTCCTCAATGCGAGGAGGCGCTGAACCGATATGTACCATAATTGGTAATGATGTTTCACGGGATAAAGAGCGTGCAACATGAAGCGGTTCAATTCCGCTATCACAAACGACACTTTTACTCATTCTCGCCTTTAACCCAACGATTACATCTTTATACTTTTCTACTGCTTCTATTACTTTCTCTTTATCGATCCATTCCATATTGGATAGTTCATCAATTCGTTTCAAACCGATGCGAGAAATATTTAAAAAGGCAAATAAATTCGTTTTTGCCTGCTCTCTACTTTTTACTAAATCTGCAATACGATCAGCTCCGCAGCTACCCGCATCAACAATTGTCGTTACCCCTTGCTTAACGCCAATTTCATCCACCTCATCGCCATACGGATCAAACTCTGGAAAAGCATGAACGTGTAAATCAATCCAACCACTCGATACGTAAGTACCAGAGTAATCAAGAACCTTTCCACCCTCGCCAGCACCAGCTTTCGTCACCTGTGCGATTTTATTATTTTCAATTACAATGTCAATCTCTTCCCCGTTCACACGTTTCACATTACGTAGTACGAATCGTTCTGTCATTGTATTTCCACCCTTTTCTATAAGAAGCCATAAGAATACGCTTACATTAAAGTTTCATTTTATATCTCTTTCACACGTTTAGCGTAACACAAAAAAAGGGAGAAGTAAATATAACGTTATAATGTTTAAAAACAAATAAAAAGATGCTCCTCCAAAATGCTAATAGTATAGGAAATTATATCAACGATTTTTTGAATATATCTATCATAACTTACAATATATCAACGATTTTTCAATTATATCTACCGTAACTCACAATATATCAACGATTCGACAAAGAATATCGATTTACCGACAAAAAACATCAATCCCTTTCTTATATATACGAAGAGGTTGCTCCAAACGGAACAACCTCTTTCTCTATTCCTGAACCGTCACAATAACCCCATCCATATTGTTCCCGGAAATTTCATACTGCTTGTTTGCTGGAACGTTCACTTTCATATTCTCAGAAACTTTATAATAAGAAACAGTATATTTCTTACCTTCTACTTCAGTTGAAATCTCTTTTTCCTCTTTTAAAAACTCTAAATATTCCTCTAGTGTGAAATTCTTTTTTTGCATAATTGCGCTATGAGGTAAGCCTACATAACGTATATGCCATGGCTCATATTGAATGCCTGTAATGTTACTTTTATTTTTCGGATAACGTAATACAAAGCCATGCTTCCATACGTTCTCTTCAATCCATTTTCCTTCAGGCGCTTTCTCCATTTTCTTTTGAGTAGACCCAATGTCCAGTGATAATCCTAAGTTATGTTCACTGTATCCTGCTGGAAGTGCATAATCAGATCCCATTTTTTCATATAGCTGTTTTTGCTCTTGGAAATCTCTATAGCCACTACTAATCAAAAAATGGTTAACACTTTCTTTTCCAGCCGCATCGACAACGTTCAAAAACTTTTTCACAACATCCTTTGATAAACGAAGATTTCTATCAAATATTACATAGCCTCTCACTAATTCACTATTATGATTTACATTTATAATATCAGACCTAATACTATCTTTTTTTACTGGGTAATCCCTGTTAACTAATAATAAATCGCCCTTATAAATTTGTTCCTTCGTAATCTCTTTCCCATCGGTGTTTGCCGCCTTTACTAGCTCATCTTTCCCGACAATTTTAACGTCGATTTCCTTTTGAAATAACGGTGATATATAAACGCCTACACATACTGTGCATACTATAAAAAAAGAAATAAATACCCACTTTTTCATTTCTAGTTCCTCCTTAACGTAACTTACGTATAGAATAGAAAAAACTATTAAAATAAAAAGTGGGGTAAAGTTTAAATTTTTATTAAATTGTTACATTCTCGTCTTTTGGCAATCGTACTTCAAATATCGTTCTAACTACATTGCTCTCAGCAGAAATCGTACCGTTATGTTGCTCGACAATATTTTTCGCAATAAATAGTCCAAGGCCTGTCCCGCCACGGTTCTCAGTTCTTGCTTTATCACCTGTATAGAACATATCAAAAAGATACGGTAAATCTTCTTCCGGGATGCTATCTCCGTAATTCATAATTTGTACGACAACTTCTCCATTATCAACATACCCATTCATATCAACAAATTGTCCATCATAGCCGTAACGAACGGCATTTGTTAACAAGTTTTCAAATACTCTAGCTAACAATTTTCCATCACCGTGCATCGGTAAATGAGGAGCCACATTCAATCTAGCTTCTAAATGATGTTTTTCTAATAACGGATACAATTCCTCCTCTAACTGTATAAGCAACTCACTTATATCAATCGGCTTTTTATCCAGCTTTAGCATGCCATAATTCATACGTGTAATTTCAAATAGCTCATCAATTAAACTTTCCAGTCTTTGCGATTTCGTATATGCAATTGTGGAGAAATGTTTAATTTGTGCTTTTGTTAAATTTTCATCTTTAAGAATTAAATCTAAATATCCTAACACGGATGTTAATGGTGTTCTTAAATCATGAGCTAAATTCACAACGAGCTGACTTTTACTACTTTCAGCAAAATCTCCTCTTTCAACAGCTTCTTTTAACTTTTCACTTGCAACATTTATTTCACGCGCGATATTTCCAAACTCATCATTTGATGAAACTTGAACTTTATTCGTAAAGTTACCGTTCGCAAGATGATGAATCCCATTAGAAATTTCATCAAAGTATTTTAAATACGGTTTTGTCAAAAAGAAGAAAAAGATAATAGATAACGGAATAAAGAAAATTAAAAAGAAATTAATGTCTCCAAATTCCCTTACCATTGACCTAAATTGTGCTAAAGGCTCTTCGTAGCGAACCATCGTTTTATAATACAGCTGCAATCCTTTATAAATTATATAAGTTACAGTTGCTGCAAGCACCATACTTAACGCAAATAAGGCAATCATTTTAAATCGAAAACTTTTCATCATATTAGCCATTAAAAGTATAACCTACTCCCCACACTGTTTTTATTAATTTATCCTTTCTTTTATCTTCTCCAAGTTTCTTCCGCAACGTACGAATATGTACCATTACTGTATTTCCACCTTCATAATAATCGTCTGCCCATACGTGCTGAAAAATATTTTCCACATTGTACACTTTCTTCGGATGACTCGCTAATAAATATAAAATATCAAACTCTTTCGGCGTTAATTCAATTTGCTCACCATATACATCAACCGTCCTACGCTCGGGATTAATTACGACTCCGCCTATTTCTAAAGCAGATTTACTCTCCGCTACTTTCGGTTGATTTAACGTAAAAAACCTACGCAGTTGTGCATTTACACGTGCAACTAATTCAATCGGTGTGAAAGGCTTCGTCATATAATCATCCGCGCCTAGTACAAGACCTGTCACCTTATCAAAGTCCGAAGTTTTCGCGCTTAAAAAAATAATCGGCATATGATGTTTCGTGCGAATTTGACGCGTCACCTCATACCCATCCATTTTCGGCATCATAATATCTAAAATTACCAAGTCGATTGGCTGCGTTTCAATAATATGAACCGCCTCTTCCCCATCCGCTGCCTTCACAACATGGTACCCTTCTTTTTCTAAATGTATCTCAATTAAATCAGCAATTTCTGCCTCGTCATCCGCTATTAAAATTGAAATGCGCTTCATTTTACTCCCCCTTTTTCATTCCATTTTTATACGCTCGATTGTAAACTAGTCTATCCAATTTGTACAATACAAAAAGGCTACTCGTTAGAGTAACCTTGGTAAATAAAATTATATCAGCGATTTTCTAATTATATCGAACACAACTTGAATTATATCAGCGATTTTCCAATTATATCGACCGTAACTCAAATTATATCAGCAATTATTGAAATATATCGACTTACCGACAATGAACGACAAAATCCTCTCGCTATTTGCGGGCATCCTAATGAAACTTCCATTTACCGCTCAAACACAATCCGCTGCTTCGTAATTTCTTCCAATCTTCCGCGATCTACTTCATACTCAGCATCAACGCTTTGCGGCACCATCACTTTCCCGCCCTCAAGCGTCACTTCCGGCCAAATAATATCCTGCTCCCAATGTCTACTAGAAGCAGATATATCTCCTGGAATCGTAAAGTTAGGCAATGACGCAAGAGCAACATTTTGCGCTCGTGAAATCCCCATTTCTACCATACCACCGCACCAAACGGGTACGTTATGCTCCATACAATAATTATGGATCTGAACCGATTCTGTTAATCCGCCCACTCGCCCTGGTTTAATGTTCACAATTTGGCAGCTACCAAGCGTAATCGCAACGCGTGCATCTTCTAAACTATGAATACTTTCATCTAAACAAATCGGCGTTTCAATTTTCTTTTGCAATTCCGCGTGATCAAGAAAATCGTAATCCGCTAACGGTTGTTCAATCATCATTAATTGGAATTCATCTAGTCGTTTCAGCCTCTCCGTATCCCCTAATGTATATGCTGAATTTGCATCAGCCATTAACGGGATATGCGGAAACTCTTTACGAATTTCTTTCAATAACTCATAATCATGCCCCGGTTTTATTTTTACTTTAAAACGCTCGTATCCTTCTTCCGCGTACTTCTCGATTTGTTTTAACATAACTGGAATCGTATTAAGGCCAATTACAACGCCGACTTCAATTTCAGACTTCGTTCCGCCAAGCAATGTCGCTAACGACTTCTTTTGACGCTTCGCATATAAATCCCAAACAGCCCCCTCTATTCCGGCTTTTGCCATTCGGTTTCTTTTTATATGTTGAAATAGACCCGGTACCTCATTCGGATGAGAAATTTCAGCCTTTAATAAATCAGGTATTAAAAAGTCTTGCAGTATATGCAGCGCTGTCTTCACCGTTTCTTCCGTATACCACGGTTCAGAGAATGCAACGACTTCCCCAAATCCAATGCACCCGTCCGTATCCTCTAATTCAATAACGATACTCTCACGCTTTTCGTAAGTCCCGTAGCTTGCAGCAAACGGGATTACGAGTGGCATTTCCGTTATATACAGTGTCGCTTTTTTTATTTCCACCTACATCTCCTCCACTAATTGTCTTAACTCTCGTCTTAACAATTTTTTCGAAGCGTTACGTGGTAATTCCTCTAAGAAACATGCTTTCTTCGGCACTTTATATTTCGCTAATTTCTCCTCGCAAAAATGAAGAATTTCTTCTTCTGTTACCGCCCCGCTTTTCACAACAAAAGCAGCTGGTACTTGTCCCCATTTATCGTCAGCCATGCCGACAACACCAGCTTCCGCTACTGCCGGATGAGAAAGCAACACTTCTTCAATTTGAGCTGGATATATGTTCTCTCCGCCAGAAATAATTAAATCACTGCGGCGATCTAATACGTATAAAAACCCTTCTTCGTCTAAATAACCGAGGTCGCCAGTATGAAGCCATCCGTTTTGAATAGTCTCTCGCGTCGCATCTTCACGATTAAAGTAACCGCCTGTTACGTTCGGCCCTTTTACTACAATCTCACCTTCCGCAAATGGTGGCACTACTACGCCATCTTTTTCAATACGAAGTTGGCACTGAAATAGTGGTTTTCCAGCTGATCCTACTTTCGTTAACATGTAATCTGCTGATAACGTGCAAATTTGCGAAGACGTTTCTGTCATACCGTACGTTTGATACACAGGGATTCCTTTTTCTACACATGTTTCTAATAACGGTTTCGGCGCTGGTCCTCCGCCAAGTAACATGCATCGTAAAGAAGCTGGGTATGTCCCTTCTCCAAGTCTCTCTAATAAATCTGTTAACATTTTGGATACAACAGAAATAATCGTAACACCTCTCGTTTGAAGTGCTTTATGAATAAAATCAGCATCATATTTCGGAACAAGTAAAATGCGCATGCCGTACATAATGTTTTTCATTAAAAGAGATAGCCCGCCAACATGGAACATCGGCATACAAGCTAACCAGCAATCATCATCACGAAACCCTAAGTTAAGCGAAGAGCCAACCGCACTTGCCCAATGATTACCGTACGTTAAAATAACGCCTTTCGGTTTTCCTGTCGTCCCAGACGTATAAATGATTGTCATCGCTTCTTCTAAAGAAAACTCTTCTTGTATAGAGGCTTCCTCTTTTGGTCCATTCATCACTTCGGCGAATGAATAAACAGGAACATCTTTAGCATCAAAATCTTGATCCGTTACTAAACAAACAACTTCAGCATCATCCATTTGCCAAAGTAGCTCTTCTCTTGAAAGACGCGTATTTAAAAGCACAGCTACTGCACCTACATAAGATAGGGCGTGAATAACTGTAATCATCTCCATACCATTTTTCATCAGAACAGCCACCTTTTGCCCTCGCTCCACTCCAACATGCGTGAGGTGTTCACAAACAGATACTACTTTTTCATGCAGCTCCATAAAAGTAACTTTCTCTTCCTCTATTTCAATTGCAGTGCGATCTGGTGTTAAAAATGCACGTTGCATTAACCAATTTGGCATCGTCTCCATCATTCATTCTCCTTTCATGAAAGAAAGAGACTTGATATGATATCAAGTCTCTTAGTTGTTTTGTTTCCGGTTTGGTCTTATCCAGCTACAGCAGCTAGAATGCTCGGTGGCTTCACTTCTTCCTACGAGGCAAAAAGCGCCTCTACGTCAGAAGCTCCATCCCCCTCACATTCTGAACGAGCTGCTTTCGCTTTTGGTTTCATCCAGCTACAGCGGCTAGAACAGTCGGTCGTTTCACGCCTTCCTACGAGGCAAAAAGCGCCTCTACGTCAGGAGTTCCAACGCCCTCTTGTTCTAAGCAAGCCGCTTCCGCTTTTGGTTTGATCACGGGAAACGAGGGAATTGACCGAAGTCCGGACTGCGTTTTTCTTTGAATGCGTCGCGGCCTTCTTTTGCTTCGTCAGTTGTGTAGTACAATAACGTTGCATCTCCAGCTAGTTGTTGAATACCAGCTAGACCGTCTGTGTCTGCGTTGAATGCAGCTTTTAGGAAACGAAGTGCCATTGGGCTGTTTGCTAAAATTTCTTGTGCCCATTGTACTGTTTCTGCTTCAAGCTCTTCTAATGGTACTACAGTGTTTACTAAGCCCATATCAAGCGCTTCTTGAGCACTATATTGACGGCATAGGTACCAAATTTCGCGAGCTTTCTTGTGGCCTACCATACGAGCTAAGTAACCAGCTCCGTATCCACCGTCAAAGCTTCCTACTTTAGGACCTGTTTGTCCGAATACAGCGTTGTCTGCAGCGATTGTTAAGTCACATACGATATGAAGTACGTGTCCACCACCGATTGCATAACCTGCTACCATTGCGATAACTGGTTTAGGAATTGCGCGAATTAGACGTTGTAAGTCTAATACGTTTAAACGAGGGATTTGGTCGTCACCTACATATCCACCATGACCGCGAACTTTTTGGTCGCCGCCAGAACAGAATGCACGTCCACCTTCACCTGTTAAAATGATAACGCCAACATTTGCATCATCACGAGCTTGTGCAAAAGCGTCGATTAACTCCATTACCGTTTTAGGACGGAATGCGTTATGTACTTCAGGGCGGTTAATCGAAATCTTTGCGATACCATTGTATGTTGAATAAATAATATCTTCGTAATTGCCTTCTTTTACCCATTCAATAGCCATTACAACTACCTCCTTGTATATTTCTGATCTCCTCTATAAGTGTAACTTCATTCTTAACTGAAAAAAGCATCACTGCATAGTTTTTAGAAATCCCTTTACTATTGTATCAAACTTTTCCGGTTGTTCCACATGAATTGCATGGCCAGCACCATCAATTTTGACAAATTTCGCGTCAGAGATGCATTTTTCAATATTTTTTAATATACGAAAGAACTTTTCATCATACTCTCCGTTCATTAAAAGAACAGGTATTTTTAAGTTTTTCAGCTCATCCCACCATGAAGGCTGAGCCCCCGTTCCCATGCCGCGCAAGCTATTTGCAAGTCCTTTTGGATTGTTAGCAAGTCGTTCTTTTCGCACCGCTTCTTGTACGTTTTTTGCTAAACGTTTTTGCGTTTCAAAAAGCGGAATATTTTCCCACATGGATACAAAACTTTCTATGTCTTCTCGCTCAATTTTATCGGCAAGTCGATCATCTTTTTCACGACGTTCTTTTCTATCTGCTTCGTTTTCGAGCCCAGCTGTACAATTTTCTAATAAAAGAGAGTGTACATAATCTGGATATAGACATGCCATCGTAATCGCCAATCTACCGCCCATTGAATAGCCAAGTATATGTGCTTTTTCAATATGAAGGTAATCTAGTAGTTCTTTCATTTGCAATGCCACATTTCGGATATCATAATGCGCAACATCTTCAGGACTCTCCGTCTTTCCGTGTCCAACAAGATCCACTACAATAACTTGAAACTGCTCACTCCATGAAGAGATAAAAGAACGCCACGTTTCCATGCTTCCCGTAAAACCATGAAGAAGTAGAAGTGGTTCCCCGCTTCCGACTACTTCATATTCATACGATACACCTTGCAGCGTTACTTTCATTTTGATTCACCTTGTAAAGATGTAGTAATTACGTCCATCGTTTTTGCCCATAATGTACGGTGCAATGTTAAGTTTTCATCACGATTCGTACAAATTTCCACAACGTGTAAACCTTCTGTCGTCGTTCCTTTTCGAACTTCTTCTCGGAATTGCTCCCAACCATTTACACGGCTAAATGAACCGCCGTACATTTTGACAACATGCTCATAATCAAGTCCAATTGGTGTTCCAAATAATGATTCAAAATGTTCCTTTTTCTCATACTGTGGTAAGAATGAGAAAATACCCCCACCATCATTATTTACAACGACAATTGTTATGTTTAATTCATGTAATTTCGCTGCTAACAGCCCGTTTAAATCGTGATAAAATGATAAATCACCAATTACTAATACAAGTGGATCGCAAATAATGCTTGCTCCTAGAGCTGTCGAAATGATTCCATCAATACCATTTACACCACGGTTTGCCATCACATGGATGTTTTTATCCGATGTGAAGAAGAATGAGTCTGTATCACGAATTGGCATACTATTGCTCGCAAATAACGTTGCGTCTTCTGGTAATACGCGCACAATATCTGTAATAACCTTTCCTTCAAATGCAGTTTCATATGTTTCCATTTCACGAAGCGTTGCCTTCGTTTTTTCGTTTATATGTTGCCACATTAGGGACCAATCATTCTTTTTCATAACTGGCATTTTTTCTATTAATGCCTTGCAGAATTCAATGTCACTTGCTTGCACAACTTCTGTCGCAACAAGAGCTGGATCTCTCCATTGTCCTGATTCATCGACAACGATATGAACTGCTTTTGTTTGTTTTTTTATGAACTGCGTTAATGATTTAGAAACAGGCATACCACCAAAGCGAATTAAAACGTCCGGTTTCCATGTTTCTTTTAACTTTTCATTTCGTAAAAATGTATCATAACAGTCAATTACCATCGTTTTATCGTGGTGTCCGCTACGAATATTAGAAAGTGGGTCTGCTAATATAGGATAGCCAGTTTTTTCAGCTAGTTGCGTTGCAAACATTGCGATTTCTGCATGACTATCATCTCCACAAATAATAAGCCCCTTTTCCATATGTGAAAGGCGCCCTACAAGAGAATCTACATATTCACTCGGCATCACCGCGTTTCCTTGCTGAACTACTCCTGTATATTCACTACGTCCTTTATCCCATAAGCTTTCTAGTGAGAAATCAGGGATAAGTGGCTCGCGAACTGGAAAATTAAGATGAACAGGACCCTGCGGTGCTAAACAAGCATTTGCTACTATACGCTGCGTCGTCATACGAGCGTAATGATACATCGCTTCACTTGCTTCTGGCAGTGCCATCTCTGTAAATTGTTTCACAAAAGTACCGTATAAATTAAATTGATTCATTGCTTGTGGTGCACCCACATCTCTTAATTCATGCGGTCTATCCGCTGTTAAGACGATAAGTGGGACCCTTGAATGAAAAGCTTCACATACAGCTGGATAATAGTTCGCTGCTGCTGTTCCTGACGTACATAATAATGCTACTGGGCGTTTTTTTGCTTTCGCAATACCGAGCGCGAAAAATCCTGCTGATCTTTCATCCACATGTAAATATGTGTTCATTCCTTCGTGTTGTTCCATTAGTAAAGCAATCGGCGTTGACCGTGAGCCTGGACTAATGACAACATCACATACATCTAGACGCGTCAGTTCATCCACGAACGCGCCTAAATAATATGATAATGCTTCTATATGATTGTTCATTTCATTAATTCCTCCAAAGCACCAAGCATCGGTCTAAACTTCAAACTTGTTTCTTCATATTCAAGCTGCGGGATTGAATCAATTACAATACCACAACCGGCAAATAAGGATGCTTTCTCGCCGTTTAATAATCCGCAGCGCAGCGCAACCGCAAATTCACCATTTCCTTCATCATCTATCCAGCCAATCGGTGCACCATACAACCCTCTGTCTAACAATTCAACATCACGGATCAGTTTCATCGCTTCCAAACGAGGTGTCCCGCCAAGAGCTGGTGTTGGATGTAATTCTTCTACCATTGTTAAAAGACTCGCATCGCCTTTTGCTTCTACAGGCGTATATAAGTGAATTAAGTTTTTCGTTGTTAATAAACCTGGGCTTTCCGGAATATTAACGTATTCGCAATGTTCATTTAGTACCGAGCGGATCATGTTAACAACATACCCATGTTCAGCTAAATTCTTTTCATCATGAAGAAGCGCATTACTATTTCGCTTACTTTCTTCTATAGAATGACCATGACCGATTGAACCCGCAAGACACATCGATGTAAATTTCTCATCTTCTTTGCGAATTAATCTCTCAGGCGTCGCTCCTAAGAAGCATGCTCCTTTATAATCAAAAGAAAATACGTAACAATCCGGTTGACCAATGCGAAGTGCTTCTAAAACAAGAGCAGAATCAATCGAATGATTCATCTCTACTTTTAGTTCCCTCGCCAATACAACCTTCTGCACGTTACCCTGCTTCATCTCATCTTGTACTTTTTCAATTGCTTTCATCCAGCCTTTCGGATCCACTTCTACTTTAGAAATAACAGTCAATTTCGATCCGTTTAGCGCACATTTACTCTCTCTCAAAATTTTCTCTTCTAAAGAAATCATTTCGTTATAAAGATTTTCTGCACAATCTGTTGCTGAAACAAATGTATTCATCGTTAACCATGCTTTTTCATTTTTTACAGTTAATAAAAATGCTGGTAGTGAAAATGTCGTATCTTTAAACTCTTTCCATAGGTCCGTTTTCTCTTTTTCTGGATCAAAGGAAAAACCACCAAATAAAAGCGGACCCGTTCCAAATTCATATTCATCTCTTTGGACAAATGCATTCTCTTTTACTTTCTCCCACTCGTCGCGAGCGGTTTGAAAGCGCTTATGAGAAGAATTTGCTATAGTGAAAACAGAGCCAATTCCTGCAAATATTACATGCTGAGCCGGGTCTGCAAAATAACATCTATTTTCGAATGAAATCCTTTTTCCTGCTGCATAGAACAGAAGCGGATCCACCCAGTCTATTTGTTTTACAAAACTAACCAATGTTTTTTCGTTAGTTGCACGCTTGATAGCTGCAATAAGAACTTCTTGCAAGCCTTTTTGTTTCGTTTGAATCACAATTGTCTCCCCCCTATGGGCGAAAAATAGTCATAATTACGCTTGATTTTAAGATACACCTCAAACGAAAGGCCTGTCAACGTTTAGCATTTCTGAGAAATTCACCTTCTCTTCCTAGAAAATAAACGTTGACACTAAATGATGCTTTTTCTACACTTAGTTGTGTACAATATGTGACCAAAGGAGGATTCAACATGGAAATGAACGTCAAAACGAATTCCTCTCCTACGGCGCCAAAGCCAAGTAAGCAAACAGGCTGGCGCATCTGGTGGAGTTTACTACGTCCCCATACATTAACAGCCGCTTTCGTACCTGTTTTCATCGGAACAGCATATTCGATGCAGGTCGGAGGTATAAATCAAATACATCTTCCTCTTTTCCTTATGATGCTTCTTGCTTGTCTTCTCATTCAAGCAGCAACAAACATGTTTAATGAATACTTTGATTATAAAAGAGGACTCGATCACGAAGGTTCAGTTGGTATCGGCGGCGCTATCGTTCGCGATGGCATTCAGCCAAAAACAGTGCTTAACTTAGCATTTGGATTTTTCGGCATCGCAATACTACTAGGTGTTTATATTTGTATGAATTCTAGCTGGTGGCTTGCTGCAATCGGTCTTGTTTGTATGGCCGTTGCTTACCTTTATACAGGTGGCCCACTTCCAATTGCATATACACCATTTGGAGAGTTGACAGCCGGATTATTTATGGGTGTCATTATTATTGGGATTTCATTCTTTATTCAAACTGGAACTGTAATATCAGAAGTCATTTTACTATCTATCCCAAGCTCCATTTTAATTGGCGCCATTTTACTAGCTAATAATATTCGTGACTTGGATGGCGATAAAGAAAACGGTCGTAAAACGTTAGCAATTCTCGTTGGGCGCGAGCGAGCGGTTGGTGTACTTGCTTCGATGTTCATCGTTTCCTACATTTGGACAATTGCTTTAATTATCGTGGGCATCGTATCACCATGGATGCTTATCGTATTTTTAAGTGCACCGAAAGCATTTAAAGCGACGAAAGGCTTTATCGGCAAAAGCATTCCAATAGAAATGGTACCTGCGATGATTGCAACAGCAAAAACAAATACAATCTTCGGTTTCCTAATGGGAATCGGATTATTACTTGGATACTTTCTATAAAAGGAGCTGCTTATGCGGCTCCTTTTTCATATCTGAAATTCATCTCATAATTCCTACTCTCAACGCCCATACTATGTAAAGAAACTGAATTGTAGGAAGGTGGACGACTATGTTAACTCCACAACAAGTAGGTCAATTTAAATCCATTTTAGAAAAACAAAAACAAGAACTAGAGCAAACGATACAAACTCATGAAAATACAGATCGTGCTTCTGAACGTGATTCCGTTGGAGAATTATCTAGCTATGATAACCATCCAGCTGATATGGCTACAGAGCTATATGAACGGGAAAAAGACTTCGGACTTATTGAACTTTGGCATAAACAGCTTGAAGACACGAAACATGCCTTGCAAAAAATAGAAGCGGGTACGTACGGCATTTGCGAAGTGTCTGGCGAAGAAATTCCATTTGAAAGATTGGAAGCAATGCCAACCGCTACAACATGCATCCAGCACGCGACAAATAAGTTAAATATGAATACACGACCAGTTGAAGAAGAAGTGTTGTCTCCTTCTTTCCACAAGCATGATGAGGACCATTCTGTTGAGTACGATGCGGAAGATGCGTGGCAAGATGTCGCAAATTACGGAACATCTGAAACGCCGTCTGATTTAGAAAGACAAGATTCAAAAAACTATAATGGCATGTATGTAAATAGTGAAGAAAACGTAGGCTACGTGGAGGATTTTGAAAACTTTATCGGTACGGATATGTACGGGAAAAACCCACAAGTTTTCGCTACAGAAGAGCATGAAGAATATGAACAAATGCTTGATGATTTTGAAGAACGTACCTTCAAAGGTGAATTATCTTCAAATGAATCTAGTTCCAAAGAATAAAAAAAAGCATTCCGAAAATCGGAATGCTTTTTATCGCTAGCTAATTAGTTTTTTGTAACGTTAGCAGCTTGTGGTCCACGGTTACCTTCAACGATTTCGAAAGAAACTTCTTGACCTTCTTCTAAAGTTTTGAATCCGTCACCTTGGATAGCTGAGAAGTGAACGAATACATCGTCTCCACCTTCAACTTCGATGAAACCGAAACCTTTTTCGCTGTTGAACCATTTAACTTTACCTGTTTGCATGTCATGTACCTCCTAAATAAAAATGAAACTATGAATCCACATGAAAAGGTGGATATAAAGGACATGAATGTATAACAAGCTTACAGCCTTTAATTCAACGTGCTTTATTTCCGTACCACATTATGTAGCTCAATAGTGATTTCACTATATCACGCTATATCCAAAACGTCAAATGAGAACACTTTCATTCCACCATTTTTTTATAATTTTAATATAATGTTGAATTTCCATATTCATATATTATCCCGCCATTTGTGGACAGCTTGATTGGCGGGAGCTGATAATCAGTTTTGGCTGGTTCCACTTTATTTGAAAATTAACAAAACTAAAGTATTCTAATCCTATTAAATTCTGTACAATATAAGTATCTATTACATACGAGGTGAAAAAAATGAGAGCACACGAAATCGAGTATAAGTTATATGGCGATGATATGCAGTTTGTTGAAATTGAGTTAGATCCAGAAGAGAGCGTGATCGCAGAAGCTGGCGCAATGATGATGATGGAAGATTACATAGAAATGGAAACAATCTTCGGTGATGGTTCTGGCCCATCTGGAGGTTTATTCGGAAAATTAATGGGCGCTGGTAAACGTCTCGTTACAGGCGAAAGTATGTTTATGACTGTATTTACAAATACAGGTCACGGCAAGCGCCACGTCTCATTTGCTGCTCCTTATCCTGGTAAAATTATTCCTGTAGATTTAACAGAGTATCAAGGAAAAGTAGTTTGTCAAAAAGATGCCTTTCTTTGTGCCGCAAAAGGTGTTTCCATCGGAATTGAATTTACGAAAAAAATAGGAACTGGTTTCTTCGGTGGTGAAGGTTTCATCATGCAGAAACTTGAAGGTGATGGCCTTGCTTTCATGCACGCAGGTGGAACTGTATATAAACGTGAATTAAAACCTGGTGAGAAACTTCGTATTGATACAGGTTGTCTCGTTGCTATGACAAAAGACATTAACTATGATGTCGAGTTCGTTGGTAAAGTAAAAACAGCTCTATTTGGCGGCGAGGGTTTATTCTTCGCAACATTAGAAGGTCCTGGAACAGTTTGGATTCAGTCCTTAACACTTAGCCGCTTAGCAGCACGCCTTACAAGCCCAGCAGCGCAAAGTACTGGCGAAGGTAGTGTATTAGGTGGACTTGGTCGTTTATTAGATGGGAAAGAGTAAACTGTGCCCTTATGTAGGCATGGCCATCAACTAATAAAATAATAAAATTAAAACACCCTTGCTTGCAGTAATGTAGTGAAAGGGTGTTTTAATTTACGTCTACAAACGAGAAAAAGCAGTTAAAATAAAGTAATAAGGTTTACTTCAGGAAAATAAGGTATATTATATTTGTTGAATAGATTCTCTTTAGAGACAAGAAAAGTAGGTGAACAAAGTGGGAAAATATCAATTGGATTCCAAAAGTCAGGTAGCTGTGGCAAAGTTCCATGAAAAACAGAAACCTGCCAAATTTGATAAAAAGCAGCAACTTGAAAAATTGCGTACGGAATATTTGAAAAAGAAGCAAAAACAAACAGATAAATAATACGTTTTGTTTTTCAAATTTTTCTGTATATAGTGTAAACAAACACAAGAAAATAGGTAAGTTATTCATCGTTCAAATATATACAGGCTATTTTTTCAAACCTCTTACTTAATGAACTAACGCATGCGTCAGTTCATTAAGAATAACTAAAAAAGTCGATTCCTTGAGATGAAAAAGAGTAAACAGTGCCCTTATCAGGCACTGTTTTATTTTGACCTTATAATTTCCTCCACCGATTTAGATAAGCGATACAAGCTATTCCCCACCTCCAAAAGAATGAATCAAGTTCCTCACCGCATATATTAAACTATACCTTTTCTTAAGGAGGGCTACCTTAATGCGTACTCCTTTATCCTTTGATAAAGACACTGCCATACTGTTAGCTTCTTGTTGTGAGTTAACGTATGAACAATATAAACAAAATGGCATTTTCGAGATACCAGATGGTTTTCAATATGTACAAGGGTTTCAAGGAAAGGCCATTCAAACAACAGAATGGTTCGGATTTATATTAGAATCTGAGGATACAATTATTGTTGCCTTCAGAGGCACTCAAACAGACCCCGATTGGATTATTGATTCTCTCGTCAATCAAAAACCTTATCCTTATGCTTTAAATGGCGGAAATGTCCATAACGGTTTTCTCTCTATTTATGAGTCTTGTCGTGATTCTATTATGGATATGCTCGTATCATTGCCAGCACATAAAAAACTGCTAGCTACTGGGCATAGTCTAGGTGGCGCGCTTGCCACATTACACATATTAGATGCACGTATAAATACTGCCTTCGCACAGTATGGACTTTATACATTCGCTTCTCCAAAAGTAGGAGATATCGCTTTTCGAAATTATTATAAACTACAAGTAGCTAGTAGCTTTCGTTTCGTCAACTTGTTCGATGTCGTCCCACTTCTCCCTCCCCGAAACATAAATTTTAATGATCATGATTGGGAGTATGCACACGTCCATCACAACATGACATTTACAAAAAACACAAAATCCATTACAAATAATCATTCCATTACAACATACAAAACATGTCTGACTTCTCATTTTTAACCAGTAAACAATTGGAAATAAAATATTCGTATACTATAATAATGTATGAAGTTATTTTTGGATGAGGGGACCTTACATGTTAAAATTTATCTTCGCATTTTTTCTTATTGTAATTTTTACGGTTACAGGTTTCTTTACATTTTCATACTTTGCGACAGGAGAGTATGATGGGGCAGGTATCATATATACCACTGTTCCATTTCTTTCTTAAGCAAAATAAATAAAACGAGCTTAATTTTATTAAGCCCGTTTTATTTATTAATATCCATTTCGGTTGGTAAATCGATAATATATCTCCCAATATAGCAACCTCTTTAAAACTGTTTAACTGCATTACCAATACCCCAAATTTCATTACTGTACTGCAAAATCGTTCGATCGCTCGCAAAATGACCAGACTGTGCAATATTTAAAATCGACATTTCTAGCCACTTCGTTCGGTTCTCATAAGCTCTACCGACAGCCTCTTGTCTTTCAGCATATGGACCAAAATCTCGCAGAACGAAATATTCATCGTTTTGAATCACGAGAGAATCGTAAATCGCTTCAAATTCAGCTCCCGATTGTGCAAAGAAACCATTTGTTAATTGATCAACTACTTTTTTAATGTGTCTATTGTGGTGATAATAATCACTTGCACGATAGCCACCATTTTGATAGTAATGAAGAACCTCTTCGGCCGTTAAACCGAAAATAAAACAGTTATCATCACCGACCCGGTCTTTTATTTCAACGTTAGCACCGTCTAGCGTTCCGAGTGTAATCGCACCATTCATCATAAATTTCATATTACCTGTTCCCGATGCTTCTTTACTCGCCGTTGAAATTTGTTCACTTACATCCGCCGCTGGGAATATATCTTCCGCTAAAGAAACTCGATAGTTTTCTAGAAAGATAACTTTCATATATTGACTGACATACGGGTCATTATTTACTTTTCTTGCGAGTTCATTTATTAATTTAATAATTTTTTTCGCGTAATAATAGCCAGGTGATGCTTTCGCTCCAAAAATAAAAGTACGCGGATAAAATGTAAAACTAGCATCCTCTTTCAAACGGTTATATAAATATAAAATATGAAGAACATTTAATAATTGTCGTTTATAAGCATGTAATCTTTTCACTTGCACATCAAAAATAGAATTTGGATCAATGGTAATCCCCATTGTATTATGAATACGCTCTGCTAAAATCTCTTTACGCTCTTGTTTTACCTCTGCAAATTTCTCTTGGAAACTCGCATCATATTGAACTAATTGTAGCTCTTGAAGCTTAATCGGTTCTTTCTTCCACTCCGTTCCAATCGCCTCTGAAATGAGATTTGTTAACTGTGGATTTGCTTTCATAAGCCAGCGCCTATGAGCAATTCCATTCGTCTTATTATTAAACTTATCTGGATAAAATTCATAAAACAATCGCATTTCCCGCTGCTTTAATATTTCCGTATGAATTTTTGCTACACCGTTTACGCTATGGCTACCGACAATCGCTAAATGAGCCATTTTCACAAGGTCATGTGCAATAATCGCCATTGCTTCAATACGATCCCACTCATACGGATACTGTTCCCACAGTTCATGACAGAAACGTTCATTAATCTCTTCAATAATCATATAAATTCTCGGTAATAACGGTTTAAAAATGTGAATTGGCCACTTTTCGAGCGCTTCTGATAACGTCGTATGATTCGTATAAGAAATCGTCTGCGTCGTTATGTGCCAAGCTTCTTCCCATGCTAACTTTTCTTCGTCTAGTAAAATACGCATCAGTTCCGGAATTGCTAAAACCGGATGTGTATCGTTAATGTGGATCGCAATTTTTTCATGTAGTTGACGAAGGTCACCATATCTTTCTCTATGCATTCGAACGATATTTTGCAAACTTGCTGATACGAGGAAATACTGTTGTTTTAAACGAAGTATTTTTCCCTCATCATGCGTATCATCTGGATATAAAAACTCCGATACAGCCTCTGTTTCACGCTTATATTTCAAAATATCTTTGCAGTTTTGCGGGAAAGGAACTGGTTCAGCATTCCAAAGTCTAAGTGTATTTACAGTACTCGTCTCATAGCCAACTACCGGCACGTCATATGGCACGGCCATAATGACTTCTGCATTTGTATGCCTAAACTCTAAACGCCCGTCAATTTCTAGCGGTTCAACACTGCCGAAATAACTTACTTCTACAGCTTGATCATACCTTCTTACTTCCCATACGTTTTCATGAAGAAGCCACTGTTCTGGAAATTCAACTTGATAACCATCAACAATTTTCTGATCAAACAAACCATGTTTATAACGAATTCCACAGCCGTGTCCTGGTAAGTTTAAAGATGCGAGTGAATCGAGAAAACAGGCTGCTAAGCGTCCAAGCCCACCATTACCAAGGCCTGCATCTGCTTCCACTTCTTCTAACTCTTGTAACGAAATCCCTAGTTCAGATAACCCCTGCTCGCATACATCTCGAATACCTAAATTCAAGATGTTACTTCCAAGCAAACGTCCAAGCAAAAACTCAATAGACAAGTAATACATTTGCTTTTGCTCTCCGGATCGATAACTCTCGTTCGTTGCAATCCATTGACTATTCATATACTCACGTACCATATGGCCGAGTGTATTATATTGATCACGAGTTGTAGAATCTTTAAAACTTTTACCATACATCGTCTCTAACTTTTCTAGAAAAGTTGATTTAAAACTTTCAACATGAGTAAACATTTTTTCACCACCTACATGTTATTCCATGAGACTTTTATACAATTCCTTATAAGCAAGAGCCGATTGCTCCCAGCTATAATCTTCAGTCATCGCTTGTTTTACAAGCTGCTCCCACACTGGTTTATCATGATAGAATTCAATTGCACGATGAATCGTATGCAGCATGTCATGTGCATTAAAATTCGTGAAACTGAAACCATTTCCTTCTCCAGTTTCTTCATCATAAGAATGTACCGTATCGTTTAACCCACCTGTTTCTCTTACAATTGGAATTGTACCGTATGCTAATGCGATAAGTTGTCCAAGTCCACACGGTTCAAACAGCGATGGCATTAAAAACAAATCGCTTCCCGCATACACTTGGTGAGCTAATTCTTCATTAAATCCGATATAAACTTTTACCTTCTCCGGATACTCATATGCCATCCACTCAAAGAATTGCTCATATTCCGAATCACCTGAACCTAAAATAATACATTGTACATCTTCTTCCATTATTTCGCGGAATACAGTACGTACTAAATCAAGACCTTTTTGCTTCGTTAATCTCGTTACCATTGAAATAATTGGTGTATCCTCTTTTTCTGGCAAACCAAAATAACGCTGCAAGGCGCGTTTATTTTCACTCTTTTCATATAATGACTCTGCATCATACTGAGCCTTAATATACGAATCCGTTTCTGGATTATATACGCTCGTATCAATACCATTTACAATGCCGCTAAGCTTATCATTATATTTTCGCAGTAATCCATCTAACTTCTCACCGAAAAATTTATATTGAATTTCTTCTTTATACGTCGGGCTCACCGCTGTAATTTGATCCGAAGCGATAATACCGCCTTTCATAAAGTTTACGTTTCCATAAAACTCTAGCTGCTCACTATGAAAATATTCATCACCAAGCTCTAACAAGTCGTACATCACTTCAGGAGGAAATACACCTTGGAACTGCAAGTTATGAATCGTATATACCGTTTTAATACGCTCATATAACGGGTTATCTTGATACTTTTCACGAAGTAAGAAATTAACCATAGCCGTATGCCAATCATGGCTATGAAGAACATCCACTTCAAAATCAAGGTGCGGAATACACTCTAACACTGCTTTTGAGAAATAAGAAAAACGCTCTCCGTCATCGTAATGCCCATACAGAGAATCTCTCTTAAAATAATATTCATTATCTATTAAGTAATACGTAATTCCGTCTTGCTCACCTTTTAAAATTCCACAATATTGATTTCTCCACCCAAGAGGGACGTTAATTACTTTATGTAACGTACATCCATCTCTTAACTTTTGCGGAATGAGACTATAATTCGGAAGTATAATACGAACGTCCACTCCTAATTTTTTTAGCTCTTTTGGGAGTGCACCCGCTACATCAGCTAATCCTCCCGATTTCACAAACGGTACACATTCTGATACTGCAAATAAAATATTCACTTGTTGTCCCACTGCGCGAAAAGTTTTTATTACTCCTCTTGCAGCTTCCTCCCTTCGAGTTTTCATTTAAATTAAAACTTTAATCAGTGGAGGAAAAAGCCCCCACTGATTCTTTAGGAATAACTATTAATCGTACTGTTTTGTACGCTTCCTTTTTCTACAACATACGGCTCATCGGCGCTTCCTTTTAATACGACACCGTCGCCAATTTTCACGTCTTTATCAATAATAACACCGTCTATTATACAGTTATCTCCAATTTGGCTCTTTTGCATAATAATACTGTTACGAATAATTGAACCTTTTCCAATTTTAACTGAACGGGAAACAACACTGTTTTCGACTTCCCCTTCAATAATACTGCCATTTGCAATCATTGTATTTTTCACGACTGCACCCTTTAAATAACGAGTTGGTGGCTCATCTTTTACTTTCGTAAAGATAGGTGCTTCTTTCTTAAATAATTGCTTCCAAATAGCAGGTTGCAAAATTTCTAAGCTATGTTTATAGTAACTTTCAATCGAGTCAATAATTGCTACATATCCAGTATGTTCATATGTAGCAATGTGTAATGATTTCCCGCGCTTTTCTCTCACTACATCAAATAAACTGTATTGTTCCACACCTTTATATGACTCAAATAAGTCTAACAATAATTGTTTCTTTAACACGTATGTTTGAAGCGAAACCCCTTCATGGCAAACTTCTGTAATATCAGCTGCCGTATGTATATGTCGCTCTAACACCGCTTGAAAATTTAATGCTGTTACGAGATGGCTATTCGTAATAACAACGTACTCTTCTCTGCTTCTTAGAAAATAATCAATATGTCTTCTAAAGTGTGCAAAAGACCCAAATTCATCTTGGTCACATTGGCAGTTTGGCGGGAATAAAAATAGTCCGTCTCGTTTTCTATCTAAATCCCACTGTTTTCCTGAACCAACATGGTCCATTAACGAACGATTTTTATGGCTTGTAAAAACTGCCACACTATGAATACTAGAATTCACCATATTTGAAAGCATGAAATCAATGAGTCGATAACGGCCCCCAAACGGTAACGCCGCTAGTGAACGATGCCCTGTTACTTTCTTTAAGGAAGGAAAACTTCCCGTTGCATTAATAATTCCTAACATTTTTTCTCCCATTCATTTCATCCCCCTTTTCTATTTCCCTTCAGCAATTAATACTACATCGTCAACATTCTTTTCTGGACGAATGACTGTTCCATCTTCAATAACCATTTCTGATCCAACAATCGCTCTTTCAATCACAACATTTTTACCAATCTTAGCCCCTGGCATAACGACAGAATCAATCACCATACTTCCTTCTTCCACCGTCACTCCTTGGAATAAAACAGAATGCTTCACGTCCCCTTCAATGACGCACCCTTCGTTAATAAGCGATTCTTCTACTTTCGCCTTTTCAGCAATATATTGAGGCGGTTCGTTTGGATTGACAGAGTAAATACGCCAATTACGATCGTTTAAATTCAGTGATGTTTCATCGCGAAGCAAATCCATATTCGCTTCCCATAAGCTCTTCACCGTTCCAACATCTTTCCAATATCCTTCAAACGGATACGCCATTAACTTCTTCCCTTCATCCAATAAAAGCGGAAGTACGTCTTTTCCGAAATCGTTACTAGATTCAGGGTTTCTTGCATCCATCTCTAAATACTCTTTCAAAATTGACCAATTAAAAATATAGATTCCCATTGATGCAAGATTACTTCTTGGAAATTGTGGTTTCTCTTCAAACTCAACAATCTCCATCTCTTCATTCGTATTCATAATGCCAAAGCGACTCGCTTCATCCCAAGGTACTTCAATAACAGAAATGGATACATCCGATTCTTTCTCAATATGGTAATCTAGCATCTTACTGTAATCCATTTTATAAATATGGTCGCCTGATAAAATAAGAACATACTCTGGTTCATATTGACTTAAATAGTTTAAGTTTTGATAAATGGCACTTGCCGTACCTGTATACCACTTAACCCCTGAAGACTCCGCATAAGGAGGTAATACTGTGACTCCACCGTTTACTCGGTCTAAATCCCACGCATTTCCGATTCCGATATAATTATGAAGTTCGAGTGGTTGATATTGCGTTAAAATCCCAACCGTTTCAATACCAGAATTCGCACAGTTACTTAGCGTAAAATCAATAATGCGATATTTACCACCAAATGGAACAGCTGGCTTGGCTAAATTTTTTGTTAATGCACTTAAACGACTACCTTTTCCCCCTGCTAGTAACATTGCTACGCACTTTTGTTTTTGAGCCATCTTGTTTTTTGCTCCCCTTTCTCGTCTTCACTGGTCGTAATATGGATACGCCAAATGGTGGAATTGTAATCTCTACATGTGCTGCTTGATTATGGTACGGTTCTAGAATCGTCTTAAGACGTTTCTTATTCACTTGCCCCGAACCGCCATATTGCTGTGCATCACTGTTTAAAATCTCGTTATAATACTCGAAATCTGGTACACCTACTTTATAGTTTTCATATGTAGCTTTCGTAAAATTACATACGATAACTAACGCATCCTCTTGTTTATCCCCTTGACGGATAAACGAGAAAATACTTTGCTCGTTATTATTAGCATCAATCCACTGAAAACCTTCAGGCGAATGATCAAGCTGCCAAAGTGGTTTTGAGCGCTTATACAATGCTATGAGCTCTTTAAAGTAATCATGCATATAACGATGCATTTCAAAATCATGTAAATTCCAATCTAAATCTTCAAGGTCTTTCCACTCATCAAACTGCCCGAATTCTCCTCCCATGAAAAGTAATTTCTTTCCTGGGTGAGTAAAGAAATATCCATATAATAAACGAAGCTGAGCAAACTTATCCCAGTAATCACCTGGCATTTTATTTAATAACGACTTTTTCCCATGAACGACTTCATCATGAGAAAGCGGTAATATGAAGTTTTCAGAGTACGCATATAGCAAAGAAAACGTCATTTTCTCATGAATGTGTTTCCTATATTCAGGCGCACACTCCATATATTTCAGCACGTCATTCATCCAGCCCATATTCCATTTGTAATTGAATCCAAGCCCACCTTCATACGTTGGAGTTGTTACAAGTGGCCAAGCTGTTGAATCTTCTGCCGTCATAAGAAAATCTTCATCCTCTGCAAACACTGCTTCATTTAACTCTCTTAAAAATGAAACAGCGTGCTCATTACTTTGCTCCTGTCCTTCTTTATTCCAGTACAGCATGTTTGCAACGGCATCCACCCTGAAACCATCAATGTGGAAATATCTCATCCAAAATAACGCATTTGAAATTAAGAAATTACGTACCTCTCTCTTTCCTAAATCAAAATTGACAGTTCCCCATACTGGATTTTCTTGTACATCTTTATCTTTATATTCATAGGTCGGTGTACCATCAAACAAATATAAACCGTGAGCATCTTTACAAAAATGCCCCGGCACCCAATCTAAAATGACACCGATTCCATATTTATGACATTCGTCGACAAAATACATTAAATCATGCGGTGTACCAAATCTACTCGTCGCTGCATAATATCCCGTTCCTTGATATCCCCAAGAACGATCATATGGATGCTCAACAAGCGGCATAATTTCAATATGTGTAAATTGATGTTCCACCACATATGGAATGAGTTCTTCTGCCATTTCCCTGTAAGAGTACAGCGTTCCATCTTCTTTCTTTTTCCAAGAACCAAAATGTAATTCATAAACTGTCATCGCTTCTTTATAAATCGATTTTTTCTTTTTCTTACGAATCCAGTTTTTATCATTCCATTCATATCCCTTTATATCAAAAACTACAGATGCCGTATTCGGTCTTACTTCTGCATATACAGCATACGGATCTGCCTTTAAAATGACGTCACCAGCCAACGTTTCAATCGCATATTTATATATTTCTCTTTCTTCAATATGCGGTATAAACAAGGACCAAATGCCTTCTTCTGTCACTTGTAGCATTTTATGTTGCTCATAATCCCACTCATTAAAATCTCCAACAACACTCATTGCTTTCGCATGAGGAGCCCACACTGTAAATCGTACTCCTTGAATCTCATCTTCCGTCACAACATGTGCGCCAAAGATATTATAACTTTCATAGTACTTTTCTGTATGAAACTCATCTCGTTTCACTTCTTCACAATTTATTACACTCAATATGCTCACCTCACTTAGATGACAGAATTTTTTATACTTTAACTATTTCTGCGAAAAACTGCAATATCCTTGTTAATTTATAAAAAACATTCGTTTTTTTCTTAAAAATGTTAGTTTTCCTTCACATTTCCGTGTAAAATATCGAATTTTGACGAATATTCATTGAAAACGCTTTATTATTCTTCTATATTTTTACCAATTATTTTTTCTCAACCTTTATTTTATTATGTTTATCCTATTTTTCATGCTATTTTTCACTTAAAATCAAAACAAAATAATCTGTCATAAAAAAATGTTTCTCAATATTTTTTGTCACAATTTTATTGAAATGCGAAATTTATAAGCATATACTTGTTCTCAATAAAGAACATCGATCTTTCGTAACCACAATTCATAGCGGACTACTATGTTTACTCGTTTATCCTTGTTGCGAACGGTTGCTATACAAATTTAACTAGGAGGCTTTCTTATGTCATTAAAACAAAAAGTAGGAATGGGAGTTATCACCGCTTCACTTGGCTTATCCCTTACATTCGGCGGTGTATTCGCCTATTTCAGTGATTCAGAAACATCAAGTAACTCATTTCAAGCTGGAACACTAGATATTTCTATTAATCCAAGTGTAATCGTTAATGTGGAAGATTTAAAACCAGGTGATTTTATTGAAAGGAACTTCAAGCTTGAAAATAAAGGTACATTGGATATCGCAAAAGTAGCACTTGAAACATCATATGAAGTTACAGATGCAAAGCAAAATAATGACGGTGAAGATTTAGGTGATCACATTATCGTCAAGTTTCTAGTAAATGATGGACAGCCATCTAATCCAAACGATGATCATGAGATTTTGTGGGAAACAAAACTATCAGAAGTGAACTACCCACCACTTAGCATATCTTACGAGCTTACTTGAAGTGGGGGCTTCTCGGTTAGTCGCTACTTTTAATAGCTAACGAATTTGTCCTAGGACAGCCGAGCTAACACCCTTGTTCCAAAGGTTATTTTGTGCTATTTACGCTATCGCTAGCTAATAGGCGTATGGCTTCTCTTTTAATATTAATAGCTGCGTTATAGTCGCGACTTATTGTTAGTCCACAAGAACACTCATACGTGCGTTCAGATAGTAGCATATCTTTTCTGTTTCCACAATTACTACACATCTTTGTAGAAGGAAACCACCTATCTACTTTTACAAGCTGTTTTCCTTGTTCTTGTAGCTTATATGCTAAAAATGTAGTGAACATCCTCCAACCGTTATCTGCTACACTCTTACCAAAGCGAAGTGCTCGTGACATTCCTTTCATATGTAAGTCTTCAATTGCTACAACATCAAAGTTCGTAGCTAATTCTTTAGACTTATGATGAAGGAAATTTTTACGTTGATTGGCGACTTTTTCATGCAACTTCGCTACACAAATGCGTTGTTTATTCCAGCGTACTGAGCCTTTCACACGTCTTGCTAATACTCGTTGTGCCTTTGCTAATCGATTCAGCATCTGACGATAAAAGCGAGGATAATTGGCTTTCTCATCTTCGCTACTCACATACAATTCGGCCATTGCGAAGTCTAATCCAACTACACTTTCTACTTCTTTCTGAACAATTTCCTTTTCATATTCAGTTAAAACAGACACATAATACTTACCAGTTGGTGTCAGCGAAATCGTGCATGATTTAATGATATGGTTTTGCGGTATCTCTCTATGTTGTTTCAATCGCACTAATTTCAGTTTCGGTAGTTTGATATAACCATGAAATAACATAATATTTCCGTTTACTCTATTTGTTGTATAGGATTTTCTACTCTTTTTACTTTTGAATGTAGGAAAATCACTTTGACCACTAAAAAAATTCTTATACGCAGTTTGCAAGTTTAATTGAGCGTTAGCCAATGCTAATGAATCGACTTCTTTCAACCATTCATACTTCACCTTGTATTTCGCAGGAGTAGGGAATTTTTGTTTCTTTAGTTCTTCCTTGTTCTCTTTGTATTTTTCGTATACTTTTTTTCGTTCAGCTAGCATTTTATTATATACAAAGCGTACACACCCAAAAGTTTTACGTATCAGATTTGCTTGTTCTTCTGTTGGATACAGACGAAACTTGTACGCCTTATTATGCTTTGTCATATTAATTCATCTCACTTTTCGCCTTGATCTCCCATAAACTGTTTTACTTTATCTACGGCTAGCCACCAAAGATGATAACACAACATGAACACTGAGTTACTATTATTTAATTTCATGGTTATACCAAAAGTCTCCTCTTATAAGGCTGATTATATCAGAGGCAAAATAAATAGGACAACTAAATCAAACCGAAATTATCGCTAGCAACTATGGCAAAAAAGGACTAACTGTAAAAGACGGAGACCTTAATAAAGATGGGATTGTCGATGAAAAAGATATTCGCTTCGTCGAAAAGAACTTCTTGAAAAAAGGTCCAGATGCATCTAAATCACAAACACCTGTAGAAAAATCCAAAAGCGGTACACTGGCAGATATTTTAAAGAAATTAGGATTAACGCCTAAAAAATAATAAAGTGAAACTTTAATCAATTGAGGTTTTACTGCCCGGCAAATAGCGGAATAATAAAGAGCACTCTACGTAAAATAGAGTGCTCTTTTTCTATAAACGACCCTTATCCAGCAAAAGGGGTATATTGGGGATATACAAGGGAAACCGGAAAAAGAATTTATATTAAATTATATGAATTTAGAGGTAGGAAGCAGTGTCCCGCCCCTGAATGATTTAGCAATTATTATAGTACTGGTGCCATTGTTTCTTTTAATACTTTTACAGAATGAGCGAACTTCGCTTTTTCTTCTTCATTTAACTCAAGCTCTACGATTTCACGTACACCTTCGCGGTTAATTACAGCTGGAACACCTACGTAAGCATCTTTCTCACCGTATTGGCCTTCAAGGTATGCAGATACAGTTAATACGCTGTTCTCGTTGTTTAAGATTGCTTTAGTTACACGAAGTAGTGACATACCGATTCCGTAGTAAGTTGCACCTTTACGCTCGATGATATGGTAAGCTGCATCACGTACATTTTCGAAGATTTTATCTAAGTCTTCTTGTTTGTACTGTTCGTTGTTAGCTAAGATTGTTTCTAGTTTTTGTACACCGATAGTAGCGTGGCTCCATACTGGAAGTTCAGTATCACCGTGTTCACCAACGATATAAGCATGAACGTTGCGTGGATCTACATCTAAGTAGTCACCTAACATGTAACGGAAACGAGCAGAGTCTAAAGTAGTACCAGAACCGATTACGCGCTCTTTCGGTAAACCAGATTCTTTCCAAGTTACGTAAGTTAAAATATCAACTGGGTTAGTTGCGATTAAGAAGATTCCATCGAATCCGCTATCCATAATGCCGCGAACGATTTGTTTAAAGATCTTTGTATTTTTCTCAACTAAGTCTAAACGAGTTTCACCTGGCTTTTGTGGTAACCCAGCAGTGATAACAACTAAATCTGCATCTTTACAATCTGCATAGCTACCGCTCCAAACTTTTGTTGGTGATGGAGAGAATGGTACCGCATGGCTTAAGTCCATTGCTTCCCCTTCTGCTTTTGCTTCATTAACATCTACTAATACGAATTCTTCAGCTACACCTTGGTTGATCATTGAGTAAGCGTAACTACAACCTACAGCTCCTGTTCCTACTAATACTACACGATTGATACCTTTTTTCATGGTAATTTCCCCTCTCTATTGTTCACATATATTTTTTTATGATTGTTTAAGTAATTAATTAAAATACTAATTTAATGTTGTTTAACTTCTTTACATTCATATTGTAGCACGCATTATTGTGAAAAAGTTCACAAATTATGACCTATTTGTGAACTTTTTCACATAGAGTGTAAAGTTATTGGAATAGGTGTGGAATCCATTTCAATGGAGGCGTTTTCTTTAGATTGTGAAAGGGATTTTCTTGTGGTTTTTGTCGGTAAGTGAAATTATACCAGCGATTTTTAGAATATATCGACCGTAACTCCAAATATATCAGCGATTATTAAAATTTATCGATCGTAACTCAAATTATATCAGCGATTTTTGCAATATATCGACTTACCGACAAAACTCGACAATACTGACAACATAAAAAAACTGTCTTCAGTAGATCACAGCTATTGAGAGAAAGCAACTTCTTCTATATATTATTTATTTTCCACAGTAGCTCCCAGATGCATTTTTCATCGGTTTCTCCAAGTGTAGGAGGCTACAGCCATACAGCTGGGGTAAAAGTTCAAGTTGAAGTTAATTCCTTCATATTCATACAGGTCCAAATAATTAACATGATTGTATTTACGGCTCTCTATGTACCCAACTGCAACAGCGAATACTTCATATTTCTTCTATTGCATAAAAAAGCAGACTATCCAAAGTCCATTTTTATACAACAAAAAAGAGATAGCAGATTATGCTATCTCTTTTAGTATGACCCGTACGGGATTCGAACCCGTGTTACCGCCGTGAAAGGGCGGTGTCTTAACCACTTGACCAACGGGCCAGTTCTGGCAGAGAAGAAGGGATTCGAACCCTCGCACCGCGTTCGCGATCTACTCCCTTAGCAGGGGAGCCCCTTGAGCCACTTGGGTACTTCTCTATAAATATGGCTCCGCAGGTAGGACTCGAACCTACGACCGATCGGTTAACAGCCGATAGCTCTACCACTGAGCTACTGCGGAACAATTATGGTGGGCCTAAATGGACTCGAACCATCGACCTCACGCTTATCAGGCGTGCGCTCTAACCAGCTGAGCTATAGGCCCATAATTGAAAAGCGGGTGAAGAGAATCGAACTCTCGACCAGAGCTTGGAAGGCTCTTGTTTTACCACTAAACTACACCCGCATTAAATTGTAAATGGTGAGCCATGAAGGACTCGAACCTTCGACCCTCTGATTAAAAGTCAGATGCTCTACCAACTGAGCTAATGGCTCATTTTGAAAGTGGTGCCGACTAGAGGACTTGAACCCCCAACCTACTGATTACAAGTCAGTTGCTCTACCAATTGAGCTAAGTCGGCTTGCGACTTCAAAATGGTGGCTCGGGACGGAATCGAACCGCCGACACGAGGATTTTCAGTCCTCTGCTCTACCGACTGAGCTACCGAGCCTTTATGTAAAAATGGCGGTCCCGACCGGGGTCGAACCGGCGATCTCCTGCGTGACAGGCAGGCATGTTAACCACTACACCACGGGACCATTTGGTTGCGGGGACAGGATTTGAACCTGCGACCTTCGGGTTATGAGCCCGACGAGCTACCGTGCTGCTCCACCCCGCGATGATAAAATATTTACTTTAGAAAAAATGGAGGAGGTAGAGGGATTCGAACCCCCGCGCGACTCTCGCCGCCTGTCGGTTTTCAAGACCGATCCCTTCAGCCGAACTTGGGTATACCTCCGAGATATATACGTCTAATGGTGGACCTTGTAGGACTCGAACCTACGACCGGACGGTTATGAGCCGTCTGCTCTAACCAGCTGAGCTAAAGGTCCTTTATGGTAGCGGCGGAGGGGATCGAACCCCCGACCTCACGGGTATGAACCGTACGCTCTAGCCAGCTGAGCTACACCGCCATAAATGATATTAATATAAGTGGAGCCTAGCGGGATCGAACCGCTGACCTCCTGCGTGCAAGGCAGGCGCTCTCCCAGCTGAGCTAAGGCCCCATGTTTTTTAGGAATATCGGGAAGACAGGAT
>NZ_QPET01000040.1:0-69754 GCF_008368855.1 Bacillus sp. TE8-1
GGGATAACAGGAGCAACCGGAATAACAGGCCCAACCGGAATAACGGGCCCGACCGGAGAAACAGGTCCAACTGGAGAAACGGGCCCGACTGGAATAACGGGCCCAACTGGAGTAACCGGGCTAACCGGAGAAACGGGACCAATTGGAATAACGGGCCCAACCGGAGCAACAGGTCCTACCGGGGGGATTGGCCCTATAACAACAACCAATTTGTTATATTATACTTTTGCAGATGGAGAGAAACTTATATATACAGATGCCGATGGGATACCTCAATATGGTACAACGAATATATTATCGCCTAGTGAAGTTTCATATATTAATTTATTTATTAATGGAATAATGCAACCACAGCCATTATATGAGGTGAGTACTGGTAAATTAACTTTATTGGATACTCAACCTCCATCGCAAGGATCTTCAATTATATTACAATTTATCATTATTAATTAAAAGGACAGATCCTTAATGAAAAGGAATCTGTCTTTTTTTGTTTTATATTTAAATAGTTAAAATTAAGTGAAGGTACATTCAATTTCTAGCTGTCATAAATGGTTGAATGATAGGGATTTTAACTTCAATCCTTTTCACAGTGTATTGGAATAAAATATAAAATGAATTTTTCAATATATTATATGAGAGTTCTCTATAATACAAACGGCTTCATGTTTAAAAAGAGAACACAATCTTAGTAAAGAAATAATGTATATTTATATAAAAAAATGGCACTGTTAATTGTTGAGTATATTCAAATTAATATGTGTATTTAAACCTAAGAGATAAACGTGGAAAAATAAAATAAACCCGTAAGTTTAGGTATTTAATCTAAGCAGTCAATTATTAAAAACATATAATTAATATGTGAGTCATGAACATAATTAAATAGCGTTTGTAAGTTTAATTATATTTCATGTTTCCTATTTTAAGTCAATATATAACATATTTTTTTACAACTTTATGATCCTTATAATAGGAAAAACTCAAATATAAAACAAGTAAGGAGGACATAAATGACAAACAATAATTGTTTTGGTCATAACCACTGCAATAATCCGATTGTTTTCACTCCAGATTGCTGTAACAATCCACAAACAGTTCCAATTACCAGTGAGCAATTAGGTAGATTAATTACTTTACTAAACTCTTTAATAGCGGCTATTGCAGCGTTTTTTGCAAATCCAAGTGATGCAAACAGATTAGCTTTACTCAATTTGTTTACTCAACTATTGAACTTACTAAATGAATTAGCACCTTCTCCAGAAGGGAATTTCTTAAAACAATTAATTCAAAGTATTATTAATTTACTACAATCTCCTAACCCAAATCTAAGTCAATTACTTTCTTTATTACAACAATTCTACAGTGCTCTTGCACCATTCTTCTTCTCTTTAATTATTGACCCTGCAAGTTTACAACTTTTATTAAACTTATTAACTCAATTAATTGGTGCTACTCCAGGAGGCGGAGCAACAGGTCCAACAGGTCCAACAGGTCCAGGAGGTGGGGCGACAGGTCCAACAGGTCCAACAGGTCCAGGAGGCGGAGCGACAGGTCCAACAGGTTTAACAGGAGCAACAGGAGCAACAGGCCCAACAGGAGCGACAGGTCCAGCAGGTACTGGTGGAGCAACAGGTTTAACAGGAGCAACAGGCCCAACGGGAGCGACAGGTCCAACAGGTCCAACAGGTTTAACAGGAGCAACAGGCTTAACAGGAGCGACAGGTCCAGCAGGAGCAACAGGCCCAACGGGAGCAACAGGTTTAACAGGAGCAACAGGCTTAACAGGAGCAACGGGTGCAACTGGTGGCGGAGCTATTATTCCGTTTGCTTCAGGTACAACACCAGCAGCGTTAGTTAATGCGTTAGTAGCTAATACAGGAACTCTTCTTGGATTTGGATTTAGTCAGCCTGGTATAGCATTAACGGGTGGAACAAGTATCACATTAGCATTAGGTGTAGGTGATTATGCATTTGTAGCACCACGAGCAGGGGTTATTACGTCATTAGCAGGTTTCTTTAGTGCAACAGCTGCATTAGCTCCATTATCACCTGTTCAAGTGCAAATACAAATATTAACTGCACCTGCAGCAAGCAATACGTTTACAGTACAAGGCGCACCTCTTTTATTAACACCAGCATTTGCCGCAATAGCGATTGGTTCTACAGCATCAGGAATCATACCTGAAGCTATTCCAGTAGCAGCTGGGGACAAAATACTGTTATATGTTTCATTAACAGCAGCAAGTCCAATAGCTGCAGTTGCTGGATTTGTAAGTGCAGGTATTAATATCGTTTAATTTGTTACATTTAGTAGGAAATTAAACAGGGGTTTGTATATAGTCCTTCCTAATAAATTTAGGAAGGACTATATTTTTTTGAGAAATAAGTAATAAATCCATTGAACAATTACTCTTTGTTAAGTTCGTATAAAAAAGTATAATTTACCCTTTCTCATTTAAGGCATAAGTTATGTAACTTTAAAAATTTCCGATCAGCAAAAAAAGATGAATTCTTTTAAAAAAGAATTCATCCATAAAATAAACTATTTATTTTTATTGCAGTTACATCCTTTTTTCTTTATATAGCCTTGCTCGGCTAAGTCTCTTTGCGATTGGGAATTGGAAGATTGAGAATTGGAAGATTGAGAGGATGCTGAAGAGCTACTATTTTTATTATAAGAGTAGTTTTTTCGATAGTTATAATTACTCATAGTACTATCACCTCCAATTTAATATATAAATATTATATGTATGTACACTATCAATTGTTACTATTATTAATAGGAAGAGAACATACAATAAAAAAATCTCCTCGGTATTTTCCTAGGAGATAAATGATGATTCTTTTAAAAATTTACAAATTAATAGCCCCAGTAAAGAGGAAAGTAATAAGAATCTTGGTGATACGGATTATGTTGTTGAGGGAGGGGCTGGGTTGGGTAATTTTTCATTCCACGGTTTTGATTGCAGTTTGCCGGAGGACCAATTACAGTAGTTGATTGAATAGGGGAAACCGCTTGTTTCCATTGTTGTTCATTGAGGCAGTAAGTATGGGCCATCATATGAGCTGGAGTTAATCTTAAAATGTCAGAACCGAAAATAACTTCTGGAGTTGGAGCGTTGAAAATAGCTAATAAATGAGTATTATCTGCTGTAGCAATTTCATAATGCCACCACGCTTGTGGAATGTTGGCAACTTGCCCCGGTTTTATCGGTAAGTTTAATATTTGATTCGTAAATGGATTAAGTAAAGAAACAACAGCAGACCCTGAAATACAATAAACAAGTTCAGCTGCATTTTGATGAATATGTGGTTCTACAACATTTCCTGTACTTAAATAAATATCTAATAAAGAAGTATTTTCTAAAGTATTTAATTGTTTAATGCCAAGTACATTTATATAATTTTGGGCATCTTTTCGAAAAAAATTACTTTTATTTACATCAAAAGTAAAATTGGTTGAGGGGGAGGTATAGTCGATGTTGGCAGTCAATTGTATTACCCACCTTTCTATAGGTAAGTTAGGTTACAAAATTAGGATATGTGTCTAGTCTTTGTTTTGTGCTGTTGTAGGTAGCTTAATAAATTCACTTATTCCATAAAGAATAAAGTATTAAGATTAAACTATATTCGTATTCCCATTCATACTTTGGATTGATGGAAAAAAGTAATGAAAATGTTAATTTAAAAGTACATCAATCATTTATAAGGAGTGAATGTTCATGTCATTTAGTGAAATGATTAGAAATGAAGTGCTCAGCTGGGCGGGTGTTTCTGAAAAACCGCATCGATTTGGTGGTATTGAAATAAATTATGGTAAGAAAGAACTTGGCCATCTTCATGGTGATAAATTAGCTGATTTACCATTTCCGAAGTTAAAGCGAGATGAATTAGTGAACCGAGGATTGGTAAAACCACATCACATATTACCCGAATCAGGATGGATCAGTTATTATATAAAGAGTGAAGAGGATATTCCATTTGCAATTGAGTTATTTCGTATGCAATATGACCGAATTAAAAAGTAATGAAATAAAGTAGGGTAATAAAAATTTATTTTCATGTCACATCCCTCCTTAATCGTTCGTCTTGTATGTAGAACGATAAGGAGGGATTTTATTATGAATACATTTGATGTAGCAATTGTTGGCGGTGGGCTTGCTGGATTAACAGCATCTATATATTTAGCGAAAGCTGGAAAGAAAGTGATTGTATTAGAAAAATCCAGTCAATTCGGTGGCCGAGGGATGACTATAAATAAAAATGGAATCTGCATGAATCTTGGTGCACATGCTTTATATAGAGGCGGGGCAGCGTTTATAACTTTTAATGAGCTCGGTTTGAATCTTCCAGGTGGAATACCATCTACAAAAGCACATGGAATATGGAAAGGGGATATATTCACCATCCCAACAGATTTTCGCTCAATTTTATCAACACCACTACTTTCGTGGTCTGCAAAAGTACAATTCTCACGTCTTATGATTCGTTTAGGAAATTTAGATGTAGGAGAAGTTCCGAAAATGAGTCTAACTACATGGGCAGAAAATGAAATAAAAGATCCAATGGTTCGTAATATATTTTATGCGCTATGCCGGACAACAACATATACGTTTGCTCCTACAATACAATTAGCATCATCTGTACTAAAGCAAATACAGCTTTCTATAAAAGAAGGAGTGCTTTATGTAGATGGTGGTTGGGAGACGATAATAACAAAATTAAGAGCTATAGCAAATGATATCGGGGTGCAGTTTTTGGCTAAAAAGCATGTTGTGGAAATTGAGCATTCCGAAGGTAAACAAAGAATACATTGTGTTGATGATGAGGTTTTTGAAGTAGGCGCAGTCATCGTGACGACTCCGCCGAAAGAAGCTTGTAAAATAATAAAAGGTGCAGAAGGAACAAGTTTGCATAGATGGAATGAACAATCGGTACCGGTTACTGTTGGTGCATTAGATATTGGCTTGAGACAATTACCCAATCCTACACATCAATTTGTATTAGGATTAGATCAACCTATATTTTTCACAAATCAATCGAGAGCAGCTAAATTAAGTGAAGATGGATCAATTGCAGTGAGTCTAATTAAGTACCATAATCCTGTGCTAGAGATGAATCATATTCATGAAGATAAAGAACAGTTGGAAAGTACGATGGAGTTGTTACATCCAAATTGGAAAAGAGAAGTTGTTGCACAGCAATATTTACCGAAAATAACAGTAGTACATGATTTTCCTCATATTGACCGTGTTGAAAAGCCGGGTCCTAATATACCTGAAATGCCAGGTGTTTATGTTGCAGGAGATTGGGCAGGGCATGATGAAATATTAGCTGATGCTGCGGTAGCAAGCGGGAAACGAGCAGCGTTACACATTTTAAAGCAATATGAAAGCGGGGCAGTTCATCATGGAAACGGAGCAGTTATATGAAGCGTATCAACCATTATTATTTTCGTTAGCATACAGAATCCTTGGGAGTGTTATGGATGCTGAGGATATCGTTCAGGATGTATTTATCTCGCTAAATAATATAGAAGATCCTCAATCTATAGAAAATATGAAAGCATATTTATGTAAGATGGCGACAAATCGTTCAATTGATAAATTACGATCGGCAGCGCATAAACGTAACGTGTATGTAGGGATGTGGTTACCAGAGCCACTTGTAGACGAGAGTGATGAGCCATCAAAGTCATTTATAATGAAAGAATCCCTTTCCACCGCATATTTATTACTTTTACAACAACTATCTGAGGTAGAAAGGATTGTTTTCATATTAAGAGAGGTTTTCAGTTATGAACACGAAGAAATAGCTTCAATTGTTGATAAGAGTAGTGTGAACTGTAGAAAAATCTTTCAACGTGCACGAAAAAGCATGTTGGAGAAACCGAAGCAATCAAAATTAAGCACGGAGAAAATGGCTTCTTATGTTGAAAAGTTTGTAGCATCATTACAGTGTGGAGATACGGAAGGTATGTTGGAAGTATTAAAAACAGATGCTATATTCAAAGCTGATGGTGGCGGTAAAGTTACAACTGCGATCAATCCGATTTATTCTGCAGATCGAATTATTCGCTTGTTCTTTGGGATTGCACAACGATTGACAGAAGAGTACACTGTTGATTTTAAAATGGTAAATGGTATACCAGGAGTTATAGTTACAATAAATAATAAAGTAACGTATGTTCTTTCGTTTGCATTTGAGGATGAGAAGATTTCAAATATTTATATGATGGTTAATCCTGAAAAACTTATGCATTTAAATGTAAAAATATAAAAAAGCGCATTTCTTTAGAAATGCGTTTTTTTATTATTTTTCTAACATTTCAAGAGGTACATCTTTTTCGCCAGCTACCTCAAATTTAATTTCCCCGTCTTCTTCATAAATACGTGTAATAATCGGTATAGTAATCATTAATTTTTTATGCTGCTTTCGTTTTCGAGCAGCATCTAAGCTAATCACGTTCATTTGTAAGCATCCTTTCTTCTGGAAATATATAAACAAAGAAAATGCGTCCGAAAAGGGCGCTTAATTGAATTTGAAATACCGATTCATTTAAATGGGGTTTATATAATTTAATAACTGCAATTTTTATATGAAATAATATGAATGGAATAATTGCACGTAGAAATTAACTTTACCAAAAAACGAAACAATATGCTATAAAAAATTATAAATCTTTGTCATATAACGGGAAAAAGGATTTCGTTTCGCATATAATAAAAGTAGACGGGCAGCAAGAGCTTTTTCATCATATTGCTTGGAAAGGCGATGAAAAGAATGGATACGTTAGATTCATTATTACTTCAACTTGAACAATATGGAGAAGAGCATGATCGGAATAAAAAAATACGGGAAGAAAAATTACGGAATATTTCTCGTGAGATGGGGCAATTTTTATCAATTTTAGTAAAAGGGTGTAATGCAAAAAATATCTTGGAAATTGGAACTTCTAATGGTTATTCTACATTGTGGTTAGCTAATGCGGTAGAAGAAACAAATGGAAATGTAACAACTGTAGAGCTTTCTTCAGAACGAGTTGGAGAGGCACTTGTCAATTTTGAAAAGGCAAACCTGTTACAAAGAATCGATATTCATAATCAAGAAGCAGGGGCATTTTTAGATTCCCAATTAGATCATTCATTTGATTTTATTTTCCTAGATTCAGAGCGCACGCAATACATGTGGTGGTTTGAGCATATAAAACGTATGTTACAACCAAAAGGTTTTCTTGTTGTTGATAATGCAACTTCTCATGCGAGTGAATTAGATGAGTTTATAAAAATGATTGAAGAAGATGATACGTTTGAAACGGTGTTATTAGCGTTTCAAAAGGGAGCATTTGTAGCTCGCAAAAATAAATAGAAGTGAGTGTAATAGAATTATCACATTGAAAACGGGTGAATGTCAAAAGATTGAGTGTAGCACGATTGAAAGAACGTAAATTATTTAGGAAATATATGAAGAATCCGCCTTCAGCATGTTGTTCTCTAGGTCTTAAGTCTGAGGAAAATTATGTTGATTACAGGTATACTTATAGTAAGAAACAGGGAATGACTGCATAAGCAGGTATTTCTTGAAAATTGATTTCATATAGGCTGTTTGCAAATGAAATACAATATATTAGATGAAATATAGTGCACATAAATTCGCACATATAAATAAAGGAGCGATTTTGTTGACTGAACTCGAGAAAAAAGAACCCGTATCAATTGTGAAAGATAATAATGTAGAAGTAGTAGTTGATACAGTTATAAAAGATGAAGAACTTGATGAATTAAATAAAGAAGCCGATCTTTATGTACAAAAGTTAAATAGCGAGCAAAATACAGATTTATCGAAAGTATTGTCGCAGCTAGGAGATTTGGGGGATAAAGAACAACAAGCAGCAGGACAAACGTTATCAGCATTAAAACGTCCTGTCACAGCGATGATGAATGGAAAGAATGAAGAAATTCCAAATACATTGTTAGAATTACGCAAAGTAGTATCAGAGCTTGATCCGAATTCATTAAAAGCAAGTGGTATGAAGAAAATTATGTTTAAAGTATTTAAGAAAAATCCACTTGAAACATACGTGCATAAATATCAATCTATAGATAAGCAAATTGAGGAAATTATTAGATCCCTTCTAATTGGTCGTGATAACTTACAAGAGGATACAGTTGGTCTTGAAATGTTAAAAGAACAATCGCACGATAAAATTCATGCTCTTGATAAACAAGTATACTTAGGGAAAAAGCTTGCTGGCATGCTTGAAGCTGAGAAACAAAACCCAGAGCGTCAAAGGGATATTCCGTTAATTAACGATGCATTAGAAAAGATACTTGTACGTACACGTAATATGCAGCAAGCGAAAAGTGTATTATTACAATCTATAGCTTCTGTAGACATCATTAAGAAAAATAATGAAAAATTAACAGAGGCGATACGTAATGCGATTACGATGACACAAAACGTTGTAACAGTTTCAGCTGCTATTCAGCTTGCATTAACGAATCAACGGAAAACAATTGATGCCGTAAATGCGACGAATGAAGCAATTGAATCGATGGTATTAAGTAATTCTCAAGCGTTAAAACAAAATACAGAAGAAACGACGAAATTGCTTGAAAACCCTGCTATTAGCATGGATAAATTACGTGAATCATTCCAAAATGTGTTCGCTGCAATTGAAGCATCTGAAAAATCGTCAGAACGTATTATTGAGTCAAGCAAGAAGTTCGTTATTGAACTAGACACATTTAATGATGAGATGAAGCAGAAACTCATTCAGCGTCCAAGGAAATAACGGATTATTAGAGGAGGTGAACAAATGAGTTTCATTCAAACAGTACTATTACTACTCGGTACATTGCTTTTAATAGCATTTACTGTCGTTGTTTTAGTCGTATACTTCGGGCGGAAACTGTATTTTTCATGGACGAAGCCATATAAAAGAGCGCAAGATTCTCTAGATAAGATATCAAACAAATCAATACCGTTTCTACAAGAATTTACACAACATCCACTGTTTTATCGCTGGATTCGCACCGAAGGAAAGAAAGAACAAAATACATTAAATACTCTATTTTGTGCATCAGGTCAACGTACGAGAGAGCAAGTCTTCTCGATGTTACCGAAAGAAAAGCAGAAAAAAGTGCATGTAATGGCAAAAACTACGAAAAAGCTTACGAATGAAGATATTGATGTGGCTGCGATGAAAGTGAAAGATTTCTTAAGACAAGAAACGCAGCAAACTGTAAAACCGACAGACTTATCATTTTACAAATTGTATTTTTATGACCGTTATCCAGACGCATTAAATACAATTCAAGCGTATAAACGCTCAATAAATCCTTCATTACAAAGAACGGTTGATGATATTACAATTTCGGTATTAAATGCACTTCCGTACTATCAAGAGCAACGCATGTTTGAACAACAACATAAACTTGAAACATTCTTAATGAAAGATTTAACGGCCATGTTATCGTTGGTAGTACAATTACCACCTTCACAAAGACCAGAGAAGGAAGAAGAACTGAAGATCTACTTGGAAAATTTCAAAAAAGAAATGGAAGTAGTAGAGCGAGATATTCGCGACTCGATTGATCACGATTTAAATGTGAAGATGAGGGCAGCGACTGAGAAGTTTAAGAATAAATAGAAGAGATCGCCTAAAAAGTTGAATGTTTCAGCTTTTAGGCGTTTTTTTTTGTAAATTGAGAGCGTTTAATCTTTTGTAAAATTGTATATGCAAACGTAAATAAATGGTAAAATATAGAGTGGTTTTTTGTACTTTGTGTAAATAATTATTATAAAAGGGGTATGGTATTGTGTTATTTGAGTTAGTCATCCTATTTGTAATTTTATTTTTATTTCTGGGCTATCCCATTAGTAAAGCTTGGGATAGTTTCCAATCGAAGAAGGAAAATTCCTCAAGTATACTAAAGTTCGAGCCACAGGAAATATTATCAATATGTTTGAGTTATTTTATATTTGGTTTAGGCATTATGTGGAATGCAAATGATGTAAGAGGAGGAATACCATTACATAAATTTGAAAAGAACGGAATGATGTCTGATCAATATGCTTCTTTAGCACATGACCACATTGCTATAGTAGTTCTCTTAGTTATTTTAGGTGCGGTTTCGTATTGGAGATTAACGAAAGGCTTAACAAAACTTTCACCAATATTTTATATTTTTTATAGTACTTTAATGATAGTAAACATTGTATATACATTCATCTATATTACCCATACAGGCTTTGCCTTTTATACGGAACTCGGAGGATTGAGATACATTCCAGTCTTTTGTATTCAAGTTGGGATGCTTGCATTTAGTCTATTATTCATAGCTAAGTTAAGAAATTCATTAAGTTACTTCATACAATCTCAGCATGAGAAAGATTATAAGCAGAGCAACAGAATTATATTATTTCTGTATCGTATTTCTTTTGGATATCAAAAAATGGCTACAGTTTGGATGATAAGTTTATTTCCTGTACTGTTAATTATTCAATTCATTTTAATACTGTTTGGCCAAAAACCAGATAGTTTTATAAGAGTGTTTATGGAAACAAGTAGCTATAATTATTCTAAGATTCCTGTCCCAAGCCCTCAAATTGTCTCCGGGGATGGGCATTATTTATGTACAGTTTCTGTGAAAGGCCATAAAAACATCGTTAAGCCATTACGAGCAGGAATTAGGCATGGGGAAAGAATTACAGTCAATCGACAGTTATTAATTGCGAACGCTTTTGAAAATGTAATTGAGGAGCGGGTACCAAAATGTCATAAAGTTATTCGTAATTTTTATGATAAATACGGTTATCCGATTAGTAAACATATTAATACGAAATGGTCGGCTGATTTTGTTTATATTTTAATGAAGCCACTAGAATGGTTCTTCTTATTTGTACTTTACACAGTAGATAAAAACCCTGAGAATAGAATTCATATTCAATATAGTGAACTACGAAAATAAAAGTAAGAGCCCGCATTCAAAAAAATGGGGGCTCTTACTTTTATTTTGCTTGAATAGTAGATTTACTAGAAGCCACACTTTCATTATGCAATCGATCAACTGCAGTTACGACATAGGTATACGTTTCTCCGGAAATAGCGGTTTTATCTACATAAATTTCTCCAAGTTTTGTTTTTCTTACAGTAGTAAGTAAATTTTTGGGATTTTGTATATCCACTTCATTTTTCCCATTCACGCGGTAAATAGCGTAATAAGCAGAATCATTATCTCTATTGTCAATGATACCGATTGCAATACCTTCATCTCTTGGAATGGCGCCTTTTAAAGTCGGTTGTTTTGGTGGATCATGATCAAGCCAAGGCATAGGCGGGATTAATGCAGGATGTTTATATATGTTTTTTGAAAGTCTATCTTTAACTCCGAGTGGATTGTTATTAATATCTTTTAAGCTAAAATGCATACTACCTTTTATATCAGGATATAGCCGGTTTAATGCAATTTGTTTTGGATATTCTTCTGGATCAGACCAAGCAGGGACGGAGTTATTATTAATTTTATAGGCCGCTTGACCAATGTATAGGTGAATCGGTTTGTTATTTGTTTCTTTAACCCACCAATCTACTAATATGTCATATGCAGCTGGGGTGAAACCTATATTCCAATATATTTGCGGTGTAATGTAGTCAATATATCCTTTTTGTATCCACTCACGTGTGTCAGCATAAAGGTCATCATAGTTTCTTTGGCCTGCGGTTGTGTTAGAGCCAGTGGGATCGTCAGCTATATTTCGCCATACGCCGAACGGACTAATACCAAACTTTACATATGATTTTTCTTGTTTTATAGCAGTATTTAAATCTTTTACAAGTTCATTTACATTGTTACGTCGCCAATCTTCTATATTTGTAAATCTACCATTATTATATGTTTCGTACGTTTTCTGATCTGGAAATTCTTCACCGGCTACTTTATATGGGTAAAAATAATCATCCATATGCAGCGCATCAATATCGTAATTTTGTACGATTTCTAAAGCGCCTTCTGTTATAAATTTTTTCACTTCCGGAATACCGGGATTGTAATATAACTTTCCGCCATAAGGGACAACCCAATCGGGATGTTGCCTTGCAGGGTGATTATTTGATAATCGATTTATATCGGTGTGATTCATCGTTATTCGGTATGGATTAATCCAAGCGTGGAATTCTATATTTCTTTTATGAGTTTCTTCAATCATAAATGCGAGCGGGTCATAACCAGGATCTTTTCCTTGTGTTCCTGTAATGTATTCAGACCAAGGACCGTAATTTGAAGGATAGAAAGCATCAGCGGTTGGTTTAATTTGTACAACAACTGCATTCATACCAGTGCTTTTTACATCGTCTAATAATCTTATAAATTCTTGCTTCTGTTTTTCAATAGGTAAGCCAGTTTTTGAGGGCCAATCAATATTCAGAACTGATGCGATCCATACAGCACGTAATTCATGTTTTTTGTACGTAGTATTTACTTCAGCATAAGTAGAGTGAGGGGGAATGAAAGAGAAAGGGATGAACAAGATAACGATACAACATATCATTAATAAACGTTTAACGATCATTTATAAGCCTCCCTATCATATGATTATTTAAAATAATATCTGAGGCGAGGTTGACCTTGCAATAGAGAAAATTGCATATTGAAACATTAATTTAATAGGAAAAATATTTTTAATGAAATTTACTTTCATTATAACTAAATTCATTTACTACTTCATATGCTTGTTAGTAAAGTGAAACTTCCTTTCATTTGAAGGGTAATAAATTATAAGTATAGGAGGATTAATAAATGAAAGTTTTGTTCGTCTGTTCTGGAGGAATGTCCAGTGCAATTGTTGTAAACGCTTTAAAAAAAGAAGCGGAGAAAAATGGTGTGAACATGGAAGTGCATGCAATTGGAACGAATGAGGTAGAGGAAGAAGTAAAGAATGGCTGGGATGTCGTAATGGTGGCACCTCAAATAAGACACCGATTTGACTCTGTAAAAAAAATTGCAGAGGAGGAATCTATTCCGTGTGGCATCATACCGCCGCAAGCATACACACCGCTTGGCGGCCCGACTTTATTAAAAACTGTAAATGAATTAATCAGTTAGGGGGAAACGTTATGAATAAGTTTGTCACGTTTCTTGATAAAAACTTATCTGGACCGATGGCAAGGCTTTCTGAGCAGAGACATTTACAAGCAATCCGTGATGGAGTTATTTCGGCGTTACCATTTATTATAGTAGGAAGCTTCTTTTTAATAGTAGCATTTCCACCACTGCCGAAAGATAGTTTTATATCAGTTTGGGCATTAAAGAATCAAACAAGTATATTGATACCATATCGTTTAACCATGTTTATTATGTCCTTATATATCGCATTTGGAATAGGATATAATTTAGCGAAAAGTTATAAATTAGATGCTTTATCAGGAGCACAGCTCGCGGTATGTTCACTACTTTTAACATTAACGCCTGAGTTAATTGATAAAAAAGGATTCATGCTTCCGATGACAAATCTCGGAGGTCATGGATTATTTGTGACGATGATTGTTTCTATTTTATCCGTAGAGATTTTAAGGTTTTGTAAGAAGAAAAATGTAATGATTAAAATGCCAGAACAAGTACCGCCATCTGTATCGCGTTCATTTGAAGCACTTATACCTGCAGCATTCGTTATTATTATAATGAGTCTAGTAACTGTCGTTTTTAGCATTGATTTACACCATGTTGTTGATAAATTAGCAGCACCATTAGTAAAAGCTGGGGATAGTTACTTCGGTGTAATGATTCCAGTGTTTTTAATTACGTTTTTTTGGTCATTCGGAATCCATGGTGTGTCGGTTGTTGGAACTGTTGCTCGGCCATTATGGGAAGTATACCTAGGGAAAAATGGTGAAGCAGTTGCTAGTGGAGCAGATCAGTTGCCATTTATTTCACCAGAGCCGTTATATCAATGGTTTATATGGATTGGCGGTTCTGGTGCGACGTTAGGGCTTGTATTAGCTATGATTGTATTTGGTCGATCGAAATATTCGAAAGCATTATCAAGAACTTGTATTGTTCCGGGTATTTTTAATATTAATGAACCAGTCATATTCGGATTACCGATTGTACTAAATCCAATTTTAATTATCCCATTTATCATTACACCACTTGTAACAGCAACTGTTGCATATTCAGCAACTGCGATGGGATTTGTAACACCAACGCATATTATGCCGCCATGGACACTACCTGCTCCAATTGGTGCATATTTAGCAACAGGTGGAGATTGGCGTGCGATTGTATTAGTTTTTATAAATATAGCAATATCGTTCCTTATTTATTTACCATTCTTTAAAATGTACGACAAAAATATGCTTGAAATTGAAAAAAATGGTGACGGGGAATCTGTTAATCCTTAATCTGCACGCTGTTATTTTGAGTGATAGACTTTTTGTCTATCACTTCTTTCACATTAAAACTAGAAAGGGGGAAATAGAATGAATATAAAATTTAGTTATAAAGGCGTATTTTTATTATTATTTGGAGTGATTTGTGCAAATTTACTTTTTGTCCCTTTATTAGGCATGCTAAATCTATCACAAATGCATAGTATCTGGCTTGTTACAAGTATTGCGGCAAGCGTTTTGCTTACGGTAGTTGTTTCTTTCATTGATGGATCGTTTGCATCGAAAGCTCAGTTGTTTTTTAGATTTATATTGTTTTCGATTGGTTGTACGTTCGTTACTTACATGATTGTTTTTTAGTAAATAGGAGGTCATGCACGTTATGTATATTGCAGGGGTAATGTCTGGTACTTCATTAGATGGAATAGATGTAGCGCTCGTTCATATAGAAGGAAGTGGTGTAGATTCTAAAATCCAACTCATCCATTTTACTACTGTTCCATTTTGTAATGATATGAAAAATGAGATCCAACAAGCGTTATCAATTGAAACTTCGAATGTCCAACTTATATGTAGTTTAAATTTTAAACTTGGTTTATGCTTCGCCAATGCTGTAAAGGAAGTTTGTAAAGAGGCCAATTTTCCTTTGAGACAATTAGATTTAATAGGCTCTCACGGACAAACGATTTATCATCAGCCAAAGCAAGAAGGGAATATTATTTCTTCAACATTGCAAATTGGGGAACCAGCAGTAATAGCATATGAAACGAACACGACGGTTATCTCGAATTTCCGAACGATGGACATGGCGGCAGGGGGACAAGGTGCACCACTTGTACCATATTCAGAGATTATTTTATATCGGCATCAAACTAAAAATAGACTACTACAAAATATTGGTGGGATTGGTAATGTTACAGTGGTTCCAAGTAAACGAAGTAAAGAGAGTGTTATTGCTTTCGATACTGGACCAGGCAACATGGTAATCGATGAAGTATGTCAAAGATTATTTCATGTACCATATGATCAAAATGGTTGGATTGCAAAGCAGGGGGTAGTTGTAGATGAAATTTTAACATACTGTATGAACCATCCATTTTTGAACATGAAACCACCAAAAACAACAGGTAGAGAACAGTTTGGAGAAGCGTTTGTGACTGAATTATTGAATCGATTTAAAAAGCATAGTAAAGAAAATATATTGGCAACTGTCACGATGTTTACAGCATGTTCAATTGTTCATCATTATAAGGCGTTTATTTTGCCGTATTATGAAATTGATGAGGTGATTTTAGGTGGTGGTGGAAGTTATAATAATACACTTGTTGAAATGTTACGGAATGGATTAAGAGAAGAGAAATGTAGCATATGTATACAAGAAGATATTGGTCATTCTTCAGCAGCGAAAGAAGCAATTGCATTTGCTATTTTAGCAAACGAAACGTATCATCGTAATCCGAGTAATGTGCCGAGCGCAACAGGTGCTAAGAATTCCGTAATTTTAGGGAATATAACATTCCCTCCATACGCAGATGAAAATGAGGCGAACATATGAAGTATATGATTGGAGTAGATGGCGGGGGAACGAAGACCGAGGCAATTGCATTTGATAAAGACGGAAATGAACTTGTAAGAGCTACCAGTGGTTTTGGAAACATATTAATAGATTTTGAAGAAGCTCTTGTGCATATTATGGAAGCAATTAATCAATGCCAGAAGAGTTTAATAAATGGGCATTGCGTTTGTGTTTGTTTAGGATTAGCTGGTATAAGCGGAGCGAATACAAATGAATTAACATTACGTTTAAAAAAGAAATACGGAACAAAAATTGAAATTTTTAATGATGCAATGATCGCACATGCAGCTGCTTTAAAAGGTAAGGATGGAATATTAACTATAGGTGGTACAGGTGCAATTTGTATAGGAATGAAAGGAGAAGTATATCAGTATAGCGGTGGATGGGGACATATTTTAGGAGATGAGGGGAGCGGATATTGGATTGCATTACAAGCTTTAAAGAAAATGGCAATTCAGTTCGATCAAGGAATCAGTCTTTGTCCATTGAGTTTGAATATTCAAAGGCAGTTTCAACTTTTGACACCGTCTCATATAAAAAGCTTAGTATATACTTCTTCTAAAGATAAAATTGCAGCAATCGCCCCATTAGTTATTCAGGAAGCGAGAGATGGCAATGATGATGCGCATGAAATTATGATGCAAGCTGGAAAGGAATTAGCAAGGATTACAGTAAATGTTTATAACAAGTTGAACTTTAAGCACTCAACGCCAATTGCAGCAAGTGGCAGTATATTGCGTTTAGTTCCTGAAATATTTGCTGTATTTAAGAAATGCTGTGAAGAAAGTATGAAAGAAATTACATTCGTATCACAAGCAGAAATGGCAGTGAAAGGAACATATTATTTAATGAGGGATATATATTTTTAAAAATAGGTATGAGAATTTTTGTATGATTTGTAAAAATATGATGTTAAAATGTATAAAGGGATGTATGTTAAAAACGTACAATATACGTAGTAATTGAATATTGTATATGTATTCCCATGTAGAAAGTGAATGATTACATGATTAATAGTATGCAGTTTTTATATTTGGTGGCTTCTTATTTAATTGGAAACATATTGACCGCTTATATAGTAACAAAATTGAGACATAACGTTGATATTAGGGATGAAGGAAGCGGAAATCCTGGCGCAAGAAATATGGGGCGCGTATATGGAAAAGGGTATTTCATCGCTACATTTTTAGGTGATGCAATTAAAGGGGCAATCGTTGTTGCTGTAGCAAAATATCTTTTTGAAGATCCTACATTCGTAATGTTAACATTATTGGCCGTTATTATTGGACATATTTATCCAGTTTTATTTAAAGGCAAGGGCGGTAAAGGTATTTCAACATTTATAGGAGGACTAATCGCGTTTGATTATTTGATAGCGCTTACCCTCTTAGGCATTTTTATTGTATTTTATTTAATATTTAAAGGGTTTACGAAGCCAGGACTAATTACGATTGCTTGTTTACCAATTTGTATGATTCTTTATTCTTATTCTATTGTTACCACTATATTAAGTGGAATAATTATTGTACTTATTCTATATGTAAATCGAGAATAAAATGAGTGTTTAATAAGTGGGGATAATCTCCACTTATCATTTTTTATTAAATAGATAAAGGAGATAAGGCATGGGGTTAATTTATAAAGTTGCTGATCAAGATTGGGAATTTGAAAGTATACATAAATTGAATTATAAAACTTTTGTAGAAGAGATACCACAACATGAAGAAACGAAAGAACGGTTTCGTATAGATCGGTTTCATAAAGAAAATACATATTTAATTTGTTTAGATGAGGATAGATTAGTAGGTATGGTCGCAGTGCGGGGAAAACGACCATTCTCGTTAGATTATAAAATTTCAAATTTAGATATTTATTTGCAAGAGCATGGAGAAAAAGTGTATGAAATTCGTTTACTTTCAGTAGAACGTGAATATAGAAATGGAAGAGCGTTGTTAGGATTAATTCGTTTTCTACATCGTTATTTGCTTCTAAATGGATATGAATTAGCACTCATTTCTGCAACAACACGTGAACTAGCTTTATATGAGCAAATGGGATTCAAATTTTTCCATACGTTAGTTGGTACAGAAGAAGCAGCCTTCCAGCCAATGTATGTTACCCCTGCTATGTTTGAAGAGTCGAGTGTTGGGGGGATTATGACGAAAGAATATACGTTTTTACCTGGTCCAGTAGATATTGAAGAGAACGTTCGAAAGGCATTTTCTACGCGACCTATTTCCCATCGCTCTAAGTCATTTCAAGTGATGATGGACAATGTGAAAAAACGGTTACTTCACATGACAAAAGCAAAACATGTACAGCTTATGTTAGGAACAGGGACGTTAGCAAATGATGCGATTGCTTTACAGTTACGTTCTTTAAAAGGGAAAGGACTAGTATTAACAAATGGGGAATTTGGTAATAGATTAGTTGGACATGCAAAACGAGCACGGTTACATTTTGATACTTATAAAAAGGAAATGGGAGATCCATTTATTTATACCGAATTAGAAGAAATTATGACAACTGGAAATTATGAATGGATTTGGTTTGTTCATCATGAAACATCTACTGGAATGTTAAACGATTTAAACGAGCTAAATACTCTTTGTAACGAGAATCAAATGAAACTGTGTGTAGATTGCATAAGCTCAATTGGAGCAATACCATTAGACTTGAAGGATGTGTATTTTGCAAGTGGTGTTAGCGGTAAAGCGATTAAATCATATACAGGAATTTCTTTCGTTTTTCATAACCACATTGTAAAAATAAACGAGGCTGTGCCGGCCTATATGGACATTGGCATGTATGAAGAAAATGAAAGTATTCCATACTCACAATCATGGAATTTAATTTATGCATTGCAAGAAGCGTTGAAGAGATTTGAAGATGAAAAGGCATTTGTAAAAATTAAAGAGACATATGATTATGTTGAAGAAGTTATTACTGATATGGGTTTAAGGCTTGTTTCACCTAAAGAACATGCCGCGCCAATTATACTTACTATTGTATTGAGCGAAGATTATTCTTCTAAAGTAGTAGGCGATACATTAGCATTACAAGGATACATCGTTCATTATGAGTCATCTTATTTACAAAAGAATAATTGGATCCAAATTGCATGTTTAAATCATTATAAAGAACGCGATATGAAGAGGATGTTAAATTGTTTGCAAATGTGTTTATTTCAGAGTGGGGTACATATATAAAGACTTTTTCTTTTCGTATAAAGGAGCTACGACTTACGAAAACTTAGGAATAGAACATTGGAAGAGGTGTCAGTATGATAACTAGAAAACTACCATTACATATAGACGATATTAAAAAAGCTCACAAAATTCTAGATAGAAATGCTCGTAAAACGCCATTAGTAAAATCTTTTTACTTGACTAGTAAAACGGGTGGAGAAATTCATTTGAAATTAGAAAATATGCAATTAACGGGTTCTTTTAAATTTCGTGGCGCATTTAATAAAATGTCGCGGCTCACGGATCAAGAAAAAGAAAGAGGTGTAATTGCATGTTCAGCAGGTAATCATGCACAAGGAGTTGCATTATCTGCTCATTTACTCGGTATTAAGAGTAAAATTGTTATGCCAATTTCTGCACCGCAGGCGAAAGTTGAAGCAACTAAAGGATATGGATCTGAAGTGATTTTACATGGTGAAACCTTTGATGATGCAAAGGCAAAATGTGAAGAAATTATAAGAGAAACAGGTGAAACATACTTACATCCATATGATGATGTAGAGGTAATGGCTGGTCAAGGTACAATTGGATTAGATATTCTTGATGATATGTGGGATGTAGATACTGTCATTGTACCAATTGGTGGAGGCGGAATTATTTCTGGCATTTCTGTAGCATTGAAATCTTTTAATCCATCCATTAATATAATTGGTGTCCAAGCAGATAATGTTCATGGAATGAAGGCATCTTACGATAAAGGAGCAATCGTAGAACACTATGAGGCGCCTACTATTGCAGATGGTTGCGCAGTTAAAATACCAGGTGAATTAACATTTGAAATTGTAAAAGAATTAGTAGATGATATTGTAACTGTATCAGAAAAAGAGCTGGAAGTAGCGATGAAAGATTTATTACAACGTGGGAAAGCTGTTGTAGAAGGTGCAGGTGCATTAGCAACTGCTGCACTTCTTGCAGGAAAAGTTGATAGTTATATAAAAGGGAAAAAAGTAGTGGCTGTTATATCTGGTGGGAACGTGGACTTACAGCGCATATCAAGTGTATGTGAGCACTTTTTTGTCGCTAATGAAGTGAAATAGTTTTATGAAAGAAGAGCTAAGAGAAATGATCTTAGCTCTTACTTTTTGTCTACCGTTTACTGTAAGTAGAAATAAACTTGCAAAATTTACTGTTTAAAAATTATTTTATTTACGCGCCTATTTTTACACATATCTTTAATGTTATAATAATTATTTCAATATTGTCGAAACGTAAGCAGAAATTTAATATAATAGTTTTAATGTGCTAATGAGCGGTGAGGAGGGTAGGGCATGAATAAAGAAGAACAGGTCATGAACGGTTTCAGGGAATTATATAATAAGCTGGTTTGGCTTAATAAAGATAAGATGGAAGAGGGTCTTAAAGGTTTTAAGTCTTCTGAAGTCCACTGCATTGAATATATTGAAAACAATGCAGATTCTAACGTGACACAACTCGCAGAGGCTTTTTATGTGACTCGCGGTGCTATAAGTAGAATGACTAAGAAGCTCATACAAAAAGGCCTTGTTGAAAGCTACCAAAAGTCAGAAAATAAGAAAGAGATTTATTTTAGGCTTACCGAACAAGGGAAAGAAATTTATAAAATCCATGAAAATCTGCACAAAGAGTTTCAAGAGCGAGATAAAGCTGTATTTGAACAAGTAACTGAAGAAGAATTCAACAGTATAATTAGCTTTGTGGAAAAGTATAGTAGACATTTGGATGCGGAAATAAAGAAACAAGGTATACATATTAAATCGTAATATATTTTAATAATAAAGTGAAACTTTAATCAGTGGGGGGCTTCATCTCCACTGATTATCAGCCCTCACCAATCGGGCTTTTACGGGCAGCCTTACTCTAATGAGAATAGGCTGCTTTTTTATTATTTTATTTTTTGTTGACTAATCAACAAAATAGAGTTATTATTTTGTTGACAAAGCAACAATTTTTTTTAGGAGAGAAGTTAAATGTCTATATTTAGATTGAAAAATGAAAGGGGAACTGAAAAAAGCATAGATAAACATGCTTTACTATTCGGACTTATTTCTGTATTTCTTTGTGGTATAGGTTTCAGTATCATCATGCCTGTAGTCCCATTCTTAGTACAGCCATATACAAGTAATCCGGAAGAACAAGCATTGGTTGTTACACTACTACCTTCCGTATATGCGGCCTGCGTGTTTTTAACTGCACCAGTACTCGGAGCTTTAAGCGATAAGTATGGCCGTCGTCCATTACTTTTAATATGCTTATTTGGTTCTGCAATTGGATACTTAGTTTTGGGAATAGGAGGAGCTTTATGGGTACTATTTGCTGGACGCATAATAGAAGGTATAACAGGTGGGAGCATAAGTACTATCTTCGCATATTTTGCAGACATCATTCCAAAAGAGCAGAGAACGAAATACTTTGGATGGGTGAGTGCAGTTGTAGGTGCGGGAACTATCATTGGCCCAACCATTGGGGGGGTACTTGCCAAGTTTGGTGATACTGTACCTATGTATTTTGGTGCAATCATAACGTTAATAAATGTTGTATATGGGATCAAATATATGCCTGAGAGCCTTGAAAAAAATAATAGGTTGAAAGAGATTACGTTTGTAAGGTTAAATCCTTTTGTACAGCTAGCAAACATACTTTCCATGAAAAATTTAAAGTGGTTACTTGTCTCGGCGTTTTTACTTTGGATACCTAACGGATCTTTACAAGCAATTTTTACACAATTTACAATGGATACTTTCAGTTGGAAACCTGCATTAATCGGACTTATGTTTTCAATTTTGGGCTTTCAAGACATTGTTTCACAAAGTTTTATCATGCCAAAGCTTTTAATCAAGCTTAGTGATAAACAAATAGCAATTCTTGGGATGGTTTCGGAGATTATAGGCTACAGTTTTATTGCAGCATCAGCTTTGTTTTCGGTGTATCCACTACTTATCGTCGGAATGTTAATGTTCGGCTTTGGTGATTCAATTTTCGGGCCTTCATTCAACGGGATGCTTTCAAAGTCTGTTAGTTCTAGTGAACAAGGAAGGATTCAAGGTGGAAGCCAATCTATTCAAGCTTTAGCAAGAATGATTGGTCCTATTATTGGAGGGCAAATCTATGTATCGCTTGGTCATGCTGCACCTGCTTTTATGGGTGTGATCCTTATAGTCGCGGCAATAGCAGTTTTGTATAGGGGGACACGTGCAACTGTATAACAGATAGATATAAGAACAAATAATAGGGTGACAGAACTTAGGAATAAGTGCTGACACCCTATTTGTTTACAGTTTGAGGACTAAGAGAAATTCTTTTACTGTTTAGGAATTTATTCTGCAATGCTCTCATGGTAAATGACTAGATAGTTTAATTATGCTTGTGCTGAAGTAAATAATGACTCCATTTTCAATTTGCTCTTCTCTCGAATTTCAGCATCTGCGTGTCTCATAACGTATTTATGCGCTACAGCGATTGCTAAAACATCATCTAATAAGCCAATCCCAATAATAGCAGCTATATCTGGAATGAAATCAATTGCTAATACGTAATAAGATAAAGCGGCTAATATTATGAATTTCGCTTTAGTAGGTAATTCTTTCTTTTTCATTGTGTAGAATAAAATAATACTTTCATATACGCTGGATTTACCGAGGTTTACAGAGCTTTTTTTGAACTTTTTCCAAAGTGTCTGTTTCTCCATATAAACACTCCTTTTACAAAAACATAGATTTTTTAAAAGGATGGACAAAGAAGTGAGAGATTAATCAATTTTATTGTTTTTCTTAATTATATATTTCCATAAAAATAGGGGAATACCTGTTCAAAATAATATAATTTGGATTATGCAACGATTTACAGTGTTCCGTTACATAGTATATATATTGTAAGATGTATGTGGGTGATTTAGTTATTATTATGCATTTTATAAGCGGTATGGGGGAAGGAAAATGAAAATAATAGAACTACCAATTGAATTCGAATTTAATGGGCAAAAACAATGTATTTATCCAAGTTTAATTATAGTACATAATGAATTAACGTTAGTCGATACAGGATATCCAAGCTTTTTACCTTTAATTGAAAATGCAATGTTAAAACATGGATATGAGATGAAAAACTTAAAGAATATAATTATTACCCATTATGATGATGATCATCTAGGGGCTTTATATGATTTCAAATTGAAATATCCTCAAATTAATATTATTGCTAGTGAAATTGAATCTAACTATATTAGTGGTGATATAAAATCAGAGAGGTTGGCTCAAGCTGAAAAAATGCTAGAACGTATGCCAAATGAAGAAAAAGAATTTGGTAAATGGTTTATACAACAGTTAAAAAATATAAAACATATTTCCGTCGATGAAAAAGTACATGATGGTCAAATGATTTTGAATAATGAATGTCAAATAGTAGCGACGCCAGGACATACTTCGGGGCATATTTCATTATATTTTCCGAATTTAGACTGTGTAATTACAGGAGACGCAGCGGTTCAAGAGAATCGAGAGTTAGTTATAGCTAATCCGAATTTTTGTTTGGATATAGAAAAAGCAAAAGAGTCATTAAATAAGATTAAAAGTCTTAAAGCAGCGCAGTATTATTGCTATCATGGAGGAAAGCTTACTGTATAAAATAATAAAAAAACGATCTTTCCTATATCGAAAAGATCGTTTTTTTAATTCATAGATTCTGCAATTTTAATTAAATCCTTTACGTTATGTTTTCCTTGTATATAGCGTTTGTTACCAATTGCAATTGTATATTGAAAACCATTCTTCTGAAAGATAAGTTCATATGCTGAATCAAAATGAGGATTATATAATGCGTTCATATTATTTTTTAAACTGTAGAACTTAGCTCCCCTATGTACATAGAAGCCTAATTTATTTTGAACTGGTGAAACAGTGATTTTTAAAATCCCATTAATATCTTCATTGTAGTATTGGAGGTTTAAGTAATCGTTATAGATGTACCCTTGAAATTCGTGAATTTCGAATGGGAATTTTGTAGGAGTAAGTATATGTTCCTTACAATTCATTTCATATTCTTTTACAATGGAAACATTAATAAAATCCGAGAAAAAGCAAAAAGAATTTGTTCATCTAGTACACGATGAATATAAAAAAAGAAGATAAGAATTTTTTTATTTTTCATATTTGGCGAAACAAATGGTACAATGAAAGCTAATGTGAAAAATAAGGAAAAGAAGTGGTCTATTTGAAAAACTTTTTAGAATTAGGAATTAGTGAAACTTTTAATCATACATTACGTGAAAATGGAATTACAGAAGCAACACCAATTCAAGAGAAGGCAATTCCAGTTATTCTGTCAGGTAAAGATATTATTGGGCAGGCGAAAACAGGAACGGGTAAAACGTTAGCATTCGTGTTACCGATTTTAGAAAAAATCGATTCAGAGTCTAGTGATGTTCAGGCCTTAATTGTTGCACCAACAAGGGAACTAGCTCTGCAAATTACAACTGAAATTAAAAAAATGCTTGTTCAAAGAGAAGATATTAATGTACTAGCGATTTATGGTGGGCAAGATGTAGCACAACAATTGAGAAAATTAAAAGGTAATACACATATTGTTGTTGCAACACCAGGACGATTATTAGATCATATACGACGTGAAACAATTGATTTAAGTAATCTTTCAACGATTGTACTAGATGAAGCGGATCAAATGCTTTATTTTGGTTTCTTATATGATATTGAAAATATTTTAGATGAGACACCAGGTAGTAAACAAACGATGTTATTCTCAGCAACGATGCCAAAAGATATTAAAAAATTGGCGAAGCGTTATATGGATGAGCCGCAAATGATTCAAGTACAAAGTGAAGAAGTAACGGTAGATACAATTGAGCAGCGTGTCATTGAGACGACAGATCGTGCAAAGCCAGATGCACTTCGTTTTGTTATGGATCGTGATCAGCCATTTTTAGCTGTTATTTTCTGTCGTACAAAGGTTAGAGCAAGTAAGCTTTATGATAATTTAAAAGGACTAGGTTATAATTGTGCTGAACTTCATGGTGATATACCTCAAGCGAAACGTGAAAGAGTTATGAAGAGTTTCCGCGAAGCTAAAATTCAGTACTTAATCGCAACGGATGTAGCAGCTCGTGGACTTGATGTAGATGGTGTAACGCACGTATTTAACTATGATATCCCTGAAGATGTAGAAAGTTACATTCATCGCATTGGCCGAACAGGACGTGCAGGTGGATCAGGTCTTGCAATTACGTTCGTTGCAGCGAAAGATGAAAAACATTTAGAAGAAATTGAAAAAACGCTTGGTGCACCAATACAAAGAGAAATAATCGAACAACCGAAGATAAAACGTGTAGATGAAAATGGAAAACCGGTACCAAAGCCGGCTCCGAAGAAATCAGGTCAAAATCGTCAAAGAGATAGCCGCGAAGGTTCAAGAAGTGAATCAAGACGTGATTCGAGAAATAGCTCAAGAAGTGATTCAAGAAATAGTTCGAGAAATAGTTCTAGAAATGAAAATAACCGATCATTTAATAAGCCAAGTAATAAAAAAGGTAGTACAAAGCAAGGTCAGCAAAGACGTGGTCGTTAAATGGTTATAATTGTAAAAGAGTCCCGGAATATTGTGGCTCTTTTTTTGTTTGTATACAACAAGGATGATGGCAAGAAAAAATTTCATTCACCGTATTTGAAATTTATAAAGGAAATTTTATAGTTCAAAACCAGTAGAGCAAGGGTATTACTGTCATTCAGCAGAACACTTTGGTTAAAAGAAAAGGTATTGAAGCGAGCGAGTATTTTCATTATACATTCCGCAATTATCGAAATAGAACAAGAGAAGTTTATGAAGGATTAAACTCGTATTGGGGTACGATCGTTGGAAACTGGAAAATTAATTTGTTAGTTTTGATCGATGAGGAACTCGAGAAGCACCACTGCCATCCTTATGGGGAAATTGCTTACGACGATGAAGGTAATGTAGTGATAATATGCGAAATAAGAAAAAAGGACTAGCAGTCGTACCTGCCGTCCTTTAATAGGAGAAAAAGTAATCTTGTTTAGAACTACGCATAAACAGAAAATCTGCTTGTAATTAGTTTTACCCTAAATATACGTGTCTATACAAAAAAGGGATAAGTAAAAAATACTTATCCCCGGAAGGGAAATCCCAAGCACCAAAATGGCTCGTATTGGTCTGCAGGTTCAAAAGTAGTATATGTAAAACGAAAAATCTCATACAAAAAGCAGACAACGATTTTGGTTGTCTGCCAGTGAGTTCAATGAGTTAGCTAATTGTGATAATTTGCATCCCCATTGCGAGAAGAGTGATGCTGCTAGTTCAAACAGCTTGTTGGTATTATTTTCGATTTCTTAAAAAATGTACAGCAAAAGAAAGAGGTATTAGCCGTGGACACGGCGGCTTGAAAATAGTATGTATTTTTATTTGAAAAATATTCACGGGGTGAAGAAACGTGGAAAGTTTGATAAAGGTGTTTGTGAAATTAATCAGCTAATTAGTAAAACAAAATAGTTATTTGGAAGAAAGGGAAAATGAATATGAGATGAATTGAAGCTGTTGAACAATTACTTGAAGTGATGAAAGAATGCTTTTGGAACGGAACATCTTTAAAGGGTGATGCTAATGATTTTAATATTGTATCTTGGCTGATTGAAGAAGCGACGCGTAAAACAAAATAAAGATTTCATTTTGTAGTAATGGGGAATAGATAAGATATGTGTACTTATTAGGGGGAAAGTAGATAAAGAGTTCTTTAAGAGGCAAGAACCGGAACAAAATAAAAGAGCGGCTAGCAAAAGCTAACTGCTCAATACAAGGAGATACAGAGAAGACTACTTTAAATGAATGTTGGCATACAGCCTACATTCAGTATTGACCGAATATTTATTTTAAATTCAATTTATTTAAAGTAAATATTCCAACAGATAAAATGGTTGCGCCTGCTACAGAACCTAGCCAATCTCTCCAGCCTAATGTATTTAAAGATGCATCTGTTAAATCCGTAATTAAGAAGATAGCAAACATTAATACACCAAATGCTAAGCATCCCCAAAATGTTTGCAAATATTTAATCATCTTCTTTCGGAACTTGCTCATATAAATCACCCTTATTAATAATTTATATTTTTATAAATAAATTATCACATATAAAAAATTAAAAGTGCGAAATATGCAATATTACATATTGGAACTCAACAAAATACTCCATTGATAAGTACATAGATCGAACGGAGGCATCGTTCTTTTCCTAAAATGAAAGGTGACGATAAGAAACATGAGATACGTTTTAAACAAATTGAGCGGACGTTAAAAAATAAAAATTTATAAAGGAAATAGAAAGTATGGTGTTGTATATGTACGATAATAGGAAACTTTTTGCAAACTAAACATATAATTTTAATAGACCGACAGTCGGTCTGGTGGGAAGGAGAACTTGAATGCGAATTGTAAAGGAGTATGAGGAGCGTAGAAAGGAAATTTTAGAAACAGCTGAGCGTTTGTTTCTTACGAAAGGTTATACGAAAACAACCGTGAATGATATTTTAAAAGAAATTGGTATAGCAAAGGGGACGTTTTATCATTATTTTAAGTCGAAGGAGGAAGTAATGGATGAAATCATTATGAGAATTATTAAAGAGGATGTCACTAAGGCGAAAAGGATTGTCTCCAATCCCGATATCCCCGTTTTAGATAAGTTATTTAAAATTTTAATGGAACAATCACCAAAATCAGGAGATGTCAAAGAAAAAATGATTGAACAATTCCATCAACCAAATAATGCAGAAATGCATCAGAAAAGTTTAGTGCAATCTATTATACATTTATCTCCTGTATTAACGGAAGTTTTAGAGCAAGGAATAGAAGAAGGCATATTTTATACTCCATACCCACAAGAAACAATTGAATTATTACTCTCTTCAGCACAAGTCATATTTGATGATGGTTTATTCCAGTGGAAACCGGAAGAAATGATGAGAAGAGCTAAGGCTTATATTAAAATGATGGAAGTATGTGTTGGAGCGAAAGAAGGGTCCTTTGATTATATGATCGAGGTTTTAATGAAACAGAAATAGCTTTTTTCTGTTTGGGTGTTATAGACCGGCAGTCGGTCTAGACTAAATGAAGGATGTGATGAGGATGCCAGCAAGTATTCAATCTTCCTTGAAAGATTTTCACTTAATGGTAAGTGGTCAAATTATTACTATTTTAGGTTCAACACTATTACGTTTTGCACTGTCTTTATATGTGCTAGATATAACAGGACGTGCCGATATATTTGCAGGGTTATATGCCATAACGAGTATCCCGTTTTTGTTAGCTCCTCTTGGCGGAGCGATAGCAGATCGTTTCAACCGCCGTAATGTAATGGTCATTTTGGATTTTATAAACGCTGCTATTGTATTAAGCTTTATAGTTTTGTTATTAACTGAATCGGTATCGATTTTATTGATTGGAGCAATTATGTTTTTACTAGCAGTCATTAGTGCAATGTACTCACCAGTTGTTATGGCAAGTATTCCGCAATTAGTTCCAGAGAAAAAGTTAGAACAAGCAAACGGTATCATAAATGGTGTGCAAGCATTATCTAATATAGTTGCACCTGTACTAGGAGGAATATTATATGGCATAATTGGTTTGAAAATGCTCGTCATAATAAGTTGTCTTGCTTTCTTTTTATCTGCAATTTTAGAAATGTTTATTACAATACCTTTTATAAAAAGAGCGCAAGAAAGCCATATCATACCGACAATTATAAAAGATATGAAAGAAGGTTTTCTTTATGTTTTAAAGCAACCTTTTATTTTGAAGGCTATGTTACTTGCAGCTTTACTAAACTTAATTTTGACACCGTTATTTGTTGTTGGAGGACCTATTCTATTACGAGTAACTATGCAGAGTAGCGATACGATGTATGGAATTGGAATGGGATTAATTGATTTTGCAACCATATTAGGGGCATTGTCAATCGGTTTCTTTGCTAAAAAGTTACAGATGAAAACATTATATAATTGGATGCTTATCATAGCTTTATTAGTAATGCCAGTGGCACTATCAGTTACACCGTTTATTCTTAATTTAGGATATTATCCACCATTTATCCTCTTTATACTTTCTTCTTTTCTAATCGCAATGATTATGACAATTGTATCCATCTATGTGATTACTGTAGTCCAAAAGAAAACACCAAATGAAAATCTAGGAAAAGTGATGGCATTTATAACAGCGGTATCTCAATGTATGGCACCAATTGGGCAAGTCGTATATGGTTTTATGTTTGAAGGATTCAGTACGAAAATTTATTTACCTATATTTTCTATTAGTTTCATTATGATAATAATAGCGGTGGTGACGAAGAAAATATTAAGAAATGAAGGGAACTAGCTTCATATGCTTAGGAGAATGTTAAAAAGAGATTTCTCTAAAAATAAAATGATAATTATCATTTTATTTATGTTTATCAAGTTATCAAGTTTTTAATGGCTAGTGCTTCAAGTAACGTTATAAATCTATGATCGATTGTTTAAAGTATCAAGCGCACCGCACGTCGTACAGATTCATACCGGAGAAATAAATCAAAAGTCAATGGATTCATTTGTAGAAAAAACTCCTTTTGTAAAAAAGTAGCAAACGGCAGAGATGATCCAAGTACAAGTAAACGGGTATAACATTTTTATACAAAATAAAAATAAGGCGAACATAATAGCGTAATAGATATTAGTTCCGTGAAACAAAACGCTAATTTTGATTTTTTATTAGATTTAAATAATAAAGTGATACAGATTAGTAAAGGGGAAATAGGTGTACCGATTTATTTTATGCAAAAATACAATCTGCATATTGGAGATGAAATATGAATTATAAAAAATAATATAGAACAAGAATTTACGATATCAGCATGTGTTCATAATGTTCAAATGAATCCATCAATCGTTAGTTCAAAGCGATTTGTAATAAGCAATGAAGACTTAGAAAGATTAAAACGAAATTTGGGAGAAAGAGAATATCTTATTGAATTTCAGTTAACAGATGTAAATTAGATAAATGAATTTGAAGATTTATACCAGTCATCGAACTTACCTCAAAAAGGATTAGGAATTTGCTAAATAGGAAGGGGAAAATAAAATGAACGCTATGGAAAACGATGTATATGAAACAACCAGATTAGTTAGTGAATCAATGGAAGGACAAGCTGTAATGAATATCAATCAAATTTGTGAATTAGATCAATATCAAGAAGCGACATTACGTACATGGAATACAAATAACGATTTTGGTAGAGGTGTTTTAAATGCAGCATTAGGGCTTACGGGAGAAGCTGGTGAGGTTGCTGATGTTGTAAAAAAAGCAATTTTTCATGGTCATGGATTTGATCCAGCTTATTGTCCAGGAGAAGAAGGAAATACACATAAAATCGCTTTAGAGATAGGGGACATCTTGTACTACATTTCAATCATGTCTCACGAAAGGGGATATACCCTAGGAGATATTGCTCAAATGAATATATCTAAATTAGCAACAAGATATCCAGACGGATTTAGTCGAGAAGCTAGTCAAAATCGTGTAGATGTGAAATGAAAATCGTAATAAAAAAGAGCCATGAGTGGAAAGGCTCATGGCTCCTTATATAAGGGTAATGATTTTATAGGTAAATATTATCATGAAATCCCAAAAAATTAAATCTAAGTAAATTAATTGGTATGGGATTTGGATTTTATTTAAAAGAAGGAACGGGGGAATATGTAAAAGACTTTGAAAGGTCCATAAAAAAAGAATTCAGTAAAACTCTGAATTCTTCTACACGTGATTTTATTTGTTAATCCATTTAGAAATAATAGGATAATGAAACTCTTTTTCTTGTAGCGCATATAAAATCCCTTTTATAGGTCCGAAAATTAACAAAAGGAATAGTATTAGATATAAAGGAGCTATGCCGAAAATAATCAAAGTATTATTTGAAGTCAAGTCTAAATTAGACAAGGATAGCATTAAGATTCTTATTGCGAAAAGATTCCAAATTACTGTAATTATCCAAATGAATAGTTGATAAAACACAGCTTCAAGGATATTTTTTTTGAATATTTTGTGATTTGTATACAAAATAAAAAATCAACAGTATATAAAAAATTGTGATGCTAAAGAAAATAAGAATAAAAAAAGATAATAAGGTAAGAAAATACATAATTAATTTTATGTTCTTTTCTTGAGCTAGGATCATTAAGGTCCTCCTATATGTATGAGATTTGTTGTAGCTATTATATTTTAAGATTTTCATTATGGTAATAATGCGCCACTAAAAAAATTACTACTGCCTACAGTTAAAGTTCCGCTTTCTGCTGCAGAAAATTGTATATCTATTGTTTGGCCAGCTAATAAATCAATAATAGTTGTAATTTCAAGTTGAGGTGTACCACCAGTAGTAATTGTTCCTGTTTGGCTAGCAACGGATACTAAATTTTTTCTTATAGTTATTCTTAGAGTAGAAGTCGTACCTAAAGTTGGATTAAATCCTATACTGGCACTGAATAAATAGATACCATTTATAGGGGCTGTAAATGTATTCGTTACTGAAGAATACCCTCCACCATTATTAAATATTATATTACCATACGATACTTGAATATCTGCAGGAGGAGTAAAAGACTGTGCAACATTTTTTTCTGCACGAAAATTAATGTTAAATGTAGGCCCGGTGCTGCCAGTAGGCCCAGTAATGCCGGTAGGTCCGGTAATGCCAGTAGGCAGAGTAAATGATGGGATTGGTGGGAAAGTAGGCCCGACTAGGTCGGGAGAAATTGAAATTTCAGATTTTATTTTAGGTGAATTGAATCTGTCTTTTCTAGACATACGTGAACGGTTAAATTTGTCTTTTCTAGACATATGTATATCATCCTCTCTAAGAATATCAGATTATATCCAGTAGATGCATGATATGAATTGGGTGTGATTGTATTTTGAGATAATAAGAAACAAATTTATCTAATCTAACTATAAAAATTAGAACTAAACAAAAGCGTTAATTTATTATAAAAAATGGGTGACTCAGCAATTGTGTCAGCCGAGTCACCCAATACTATTGATCTAGATAATAATCTTTTTCTATATGTAGTTATAGTGAGTTCTAAGAGGTTAACTCCAAACCGCAGTTAAAGGACAAAGAAATTTATTTTAGAAAGTATTAGATTTAACTATGTTAATGCTACAACAGCAAGAGTCAAGCCCAACGTATTTAATGTATTAGAATATGGTCCTACATTAACAGTAAGAGCACTTGTTATACCTGAAGGTGTAGTGAAAATTGCGGGTGCTGATACAGAAGTGAATCCTGCAGTATATCCCAGAGAAGTACCAGATCCAATGATTGGATTATTATTCAGATACATAGTGATACCTGCCGAATTACCTCCTGGTTGAATGATAACTTGCACTTCATAGATTGCTAAATAGGTTCTTCCACCTTCAAGTAAAACAGTTGTTGGTGGTGCGAACGAAATTGCCGTACCATTAGAATTTACCACGGTATCTAGTGGAATCGCGGAATTTACAGAAACTATTGATGGGGTAGTTTGAACAACATTTAAACTGTTAGCCGTGGGGGATGGACAAGAACAAGGTTTGTGAATGTTAGAGTTGTTATCATTTTGGAAATTCACAAATAATCAAGCTCCTTTGCGTAAAAAAATTTTTTATCTTATATAAAACGTAGCTTTTTTGTATCTAAGTTATTTTTAATAAATTTTTAAAGATAAATCGAATATTGTTGGTCAGTCGACTCATAAAAGTATTCGATACTCTGGGATTTCAAAGTGCATCTGATAAATATATATGAATGTTTTTTAAGGACATTACTGTAAGTTAGGAAAACATAAATCTGGAAATAAAACTTGATATTCCGGGTTTAACCGAAGATCAGTAGTTGAGGTTGTAAAGTGTATATAATTTTTTTCTAATTTATCTAGTGTTGCCAGATGATGAGTACCTAAGCCACGCTGGATGCTATGTTTAGAAAGAGTAGACCCAATTTGTAATTTTCGGTTTTTCATAGCAGTATTCCAGGGACTGTAAAAGAATTTTAAAATGAAAGCAGGATACATGTAAACGATAAATGGATGAGGTGACCAATGTCGCCCTGCCCAATAGTTACCATGCGAATAATGGTGGATTAATCTACCGCCATAGTATGGAGCAGGTGGATTAGGAGGGATTATTCTCCCATGATAACGCTGTTTGACAAGGGGAATTCCATATCTGAGATTGGTATAACCGTGAGCAGGGTCATCCACCATCAGAATAGTTCTAATAGCATACATGTTTTGCCCTAAATTGGCAAGAGATGAGAAAAAGGCTTCCTTATCAACACAGCAAAGAAATTCAGTGGTATTTAGTACCATTTTCCATCCCGTAATTTCTTTTTCTATGTTCATTACTTCTTGATCAACTAAAATGGCATCAAACTCTAGTATCTTTGATTCACGGATTTCCCAATGAGGTGCAAATAATTTGCATAATTCAACCGAACGATCAGTAGACCCACGATTAATAAGAATGCCATAATCAAATAATTTTGTGTGGTGCATTAACCACCACGGAAGCAGATACTCTTCGTTATAAAAATGAGAAATTAAAGTAGTGTTAATAAAAAGTCTTCCTTTCAAAATTTTGTGGAATATATCCTTATCTAGTAAGATATGTTACTTGATCTAAAAAGAATGAAGAAAGATTTTTAACAAAATAGTTATTTTAATAAAAACCGGAAAATGAGGGGGAGTGAAAGGAAAAGAACCCTTTATATAAAGGGTTCTTCTGGTGATTTAATCTATCAATTACATTCGTGGTAATATTCATCACATGAATCGTTATTATCGTTACAGCATATACAGAATGTTTTTTGAACAAATAAACTAACTACACTAGTAGAACCTTCTTGCTTTGTAAGAGTAAGACTTTGAAAATCTTCAACTTGAAATATTTTCGTTTGAACAGGTTGTAATGTAGTAGTAATTGGTACGTTAGATCTTCTTGTTAGAATAGTTACTTGAACGGGTGCACTCATACCGACAACGAATAACTGAATTAATGTTTTATTATGATTGTTTGTAAAATCCTCAAATACAGTTTGTGGAGCGGTGGTTTCAAGGAAAACAGATACAGGTATATTTCCATTTGCATTTTCTGCAGAACCAGCTATCGTATGAGTTTCAATAAAACAGTTGTTTTTTTGATTGTTGGAATGCGATTGATTTTTATAATATTTTTTACCATCTTTATAAAAGTAATCAGCCATATGAATTTAAAGCTCCCTTCTTTTAGATATCTATATAGTCTATTTAATAAAGTGAAGTAGTGCTTGTACGACATAATAAAATCCGCTCTCGTAATTACCTGAAAATGTTATTTAGAAATTAAAGAGCGCCATTCAAGGCGCTCTCGGATAAAAAATAATCTTGAAAAAGAATACCACATTATATTTTATGCATGTTCTTAATAAATGTGCAGTTTTTAACAAAATCCTTATTTGAAAACAAGAAGCCCTAGAGTTAGGGCTCTAGGGCTTCTTGTTTTGGTATTCTCACATGGTTTTTCAAAAAGAATAGAACATATTGAAGATAACATGTGAATGTTTCATAAATGTATCAAAAAAGTGAACAAAATTGCTATTGCAGAAGAAGCGGAAATGAAGTTTCTAATACGTAAGTACGTGAAAGGTATTATTTCCAGTGGATAAAATGCGCATGGGACACCTAATCATTATTTTATTGGGGAAAAGAATATGTTATGAACTTGGTAGAATGAAAAAATAAACAAAAACAAAAACAAAAATAAAAACGCTATTTTGCACAACAAAGCAGCTAGCTGAAGTAGCTAACTGCTTGCTGTAAATACTATTCCACATGAATACGCAAATTGTAACCACAAGTTACAGTTATAGTATAAACAGATTTAAAAATGTTATGTATGAAAGAAAACTAAACAAAAATTTCATTTTATAGTAATGCAAAAAGAGTACATATTCGATATGTACTCTTGAAAAAAGGAATGTGATGAAACATAACACTATAACATATGCTTGCCTTATTTAAAAGTGTAAGGAATATAACAAAATGGTTATTTTGTTATATAAAAAACATGCACAAAAATTGTACATGTATAGTAAAAGCTATGTCTTGTCTATGTAAATATATGTTTAGTTTATATAAATCGTGTGTATGTTTGAACGAAATGGTTATTTGCAAATGTAAAGAGCGCTTTTTAAGGCGCTCCATGACCAAAACTAAAATTGAAAAAGAATACCACATTATATTTTATGTATGTTCTTAATACATGTGCAAATCTTTCTTTTGCACAACAAAGCAGCTAGTTAATAAAACTAACTGCTTGTTGTACAAAAGAAACGCTGCGCTTACAGAAATAGTTTGTAACATTAAGTTACAAAAATAGTATGAACAGGGTTAAAAATGTTATTCAGAAGTGAAAAAAAAAATAAAAAAGAGCACCATGCATAAGTGCTCTTTAAGATAGGAGGTAACACTTTGAGCTGGATGTTTAGGTTAAAATTATATGATCTAGAAAAGGAATAAGACCTAAAACCTAAAACTTATTTTTAACTAAATACAAAAGAGCAGCTAGCATAGGCTAACTGCTATAAGAACATTACATCTACGAATTTAAGGAGTATAAATATTTCGTGAGTTTTGTATAGTATGGACAAAAATATCAAGTTTATGTAATGAAAATTAAAATAGAGCAGTCATTTGCATTAACTGCTCCATTCGATACAACCTGGGTAAGAAGCAGATTGTATTGTGGTTATTATTGACGGAATATTTAATTTTATTCAGTTATTTAATACAATCTTTATTTAAATGAAGAAACCCTAGAGTTAGGGCTCTAGGGCTTCTTGTGTTGGTATATCTCACACGATTTTATAAAAAGAATAGAACGTACTGAAGATAACACATGAATGTTTCATAAATGTATCAAAAAAGTGAACAAAATCGTTATTTTAATTAGTTCAGCCCCTTGAAGGGCACTCCAAGGGGCTAAGATTCGAGAACTTGTAAACTCTTATTTAATTACATGAAAACTCCCTAAGGAGAATCTATGATATTTTAACAATCAACTAACTATTTTGACAAATATATATTGATAAAAGAAACCCCGATTGTCCGCGGGGCTTCTAAGGGTAAGTGCCAAGTAATGACGTACTCGACTAATTAACCATATCATGAATTTTTTGGTAAAAATACTGGTAAATCCGTCCAATTGTATGATCGTTAATTTGAACAAAAACGCTATTTTGTAGAGCTTTAATTCCATGGGAAAGAGCACTTCGTAAAAGTGCTCTTCTGACCAAAATCCATTTTGTAAAAGAGAGGAATAATATCATATGAATTTATTTTTAAATGTGTTTAAAATCGTATAAAAACTTCATTTTGCACAACAAAGCAGCCAGCTTAATTAGCTAACTGCTTGTTGTACAAAAGAAAATTAGGCCCTACAAGTAAATGATATGTAACTTTAAGTTACAACTATATTATAAGCAGAATTAAACATGTTATGCGGGAGTAAAAATAAGCTTAATCAAACTTTCATTTTGTATTAAGTTGGAATATAAAAAGAGCACTTAGTAAAGTGCTCTCGTGACGAGTCTCATTTTATAACGACTATTTTATAAAGAAAGGAACTCAGGATATTATATGTGCGCCAGTCAATTGAGTACCTTGTACAAATAAAGAGCAGCTAGCAAAAGCTAACTGCTCATATAAGGAAATCGGAGAAAGATAACCATGTGTCTACAGTATTGACGGAATATTGGTTTTTATTCGTGAGGAACTACGATTAACTTAATGCATAGCCCATAATAAAAGTTAGTGTTAAAAACACTGATAATAACAGTGTTAGTAGAACTGTTACTATGCTTCTAAGCATTGATATCCAATTATCTATTTTAGAGAATCCTTTAATACCAGCAAAAAAAGTTCCTATTGAAAAAATGAGTACGAAAAATAAACGGCGTTTATAAAAGATGCATTTATTTCAGGTGTACATACTTCAAGATATAAAAGAAAAAAAGTAATGCAAACGAATGAAAAAATAAAGGACCATAGATTTATATTATGTTTCATAGGTTGCTCCTTTGTTATCGGAATATTTCTATTAAATTTTAATGGGAAATATAAGGAAAAGATAGTGTTTATAAATTAGAATGAATTTTTTAACAAAATAATCCTTTTAAAGTAAAACAAACAGAATATAGTCCGGCTAGAAAACTAGAGGGCACCAATTCATTAAAGCAGCAATTAAAGCTGTTTTAGGAATAGGTGTCCTTTTTATTTTGAAAAGAGGGATGGAGAAATATGAAGGCACTAAAAGAACAATTACGCGAGTGGAAAAAGCAATCCAAGCAAGGAAAGAAGAAAAATAAGAAAAAACAAAAAGAGAAATTAAGTACTCGTGAAATTGGGGATTTAATGGGGATGCATAGACCTTGTTATGAACGAAGACGCGGAGCAATAAGACAAAAGTAATTTAAAAATAAAAAGGAGTGGTCTTACATGAATAAACAATTATTTTTCTTACCAAAAATTGATATAGTAGCAACGCAGAAAAAATTAGAAGGTGTTCTGGAAAGTGTGCGTTTGTATAGGCAGTTTGGAATGATGCGTGAAGAAATGAAAGTCACTCCTTCTTATGAAATTGGATATCACGGGCCTACAAATGATATAGGGAAGCCACTAGAAGATATAGCGATGGCTAATATTCAACAAAGTAAAAGAGAAGAGTGGATTAAGCAAACATCATTTCGTATTGACCAGTTTCTTAGTCGTTTGGGTAATGGACGTGCAGGAAAGGATCAAAGAGACATCATCATTAAGCGTTATTTAGAAGATGAAGATGTATGTAATTATATGGTATATAACGAAATCGGCATGAGCGAGCGTACTTATCGACGTGTTAAGGCTAGAGTATTTTATAAACTTGCTTTTGCTCTTAGATTAGAAGTTTACGAGACAGAAGAAACTGGAGGTAATGAATAATGAATTTTGTTCAGCCAATACGTGATCCAGAGCAAATACAACAGCTTAAAGAATATTTTAAAGAAAAGTGCTTACGTAATTACATTCTCTTCATTATGGGAATCAATACAGGCCTGAGAATCTCGGACATTTTGAAATTGAAGGTAGGAGATGTCAAAGGTAGTCATATATCTATGCGGGAAAAGAAAACAGGGAAACAGAAACGAATACAAATTACTGCAGCACTGAAAAGAGAACTTAAATGGTTTATTGAAGAAAGAGAAGATAATGAGTATTTATTGCAAAGCAGACAAGGTAAGAATCGTCCAATTGGTCGTAGCATGGCATATAAGATATTAAGCGGAGCAGCGGCAGAGTTTGGGTTAGATGAAATAGGGACACATACGTTGAGAAAGACATATGGGTATCATATGTATATGCAAACAAAAAACATAGCATTGCTCATGGGGATATTTAATCACTCGTCAGAGAAAGTCACGTTACGTTATATAGGTGTAAATCAAGATGCAATGGATAAGGCAATGACTAGGTTTAAAATTTAATCATTACTTTTTCTTTTAGGATAGTTTAAATTCTTAGTCTGATTGGGACGGGATCACCACAGCAAAAGATTTGCAGGTTACGTTAAGATCCATTTTAGGCAGAAAAATATTAGTTCTCTGAAGAACTATCATCATCACTCCTGTTCGATAATCTTGAGAAAATATTTATCTGAATAAAAAATTAACATTTTTTCAATTTCCTGTAATTATAATTAAAGGTATTCTGTTAGTGTTATACAAATGTATCTGTCGATCTATTCCATGTATGAATCTAGTCTGGCAATCAACAGAATATTCCACACACCATTGAAAAAGGGGGAAAGTTTATGCAAAGAATTTTAAAATTCCTGTTCATGTCCGTTTTTTCTTTGATTTGTGTTTTGTATGTTCAAACGAATGCTTTTGCCGCACCAGCATACGAGGGAGTTGTCAAAATGAAGCAGCCTTCAGGCGAATCTTTTGAGGGCACGTTACATGGAGATGAATGGTTCCATTGGGTAAGTACAAAGGATGGCGACGTACTTTTACAAGATCAGAAGGGGTATTGGAATTACGTGGAGCTTACATCAGATGAACTGAAATCGACGGGGAAAAAATATAAAATTGATAAGAAGCCTTCAATGGCGGTAAATGAGAACAATTTGAACAAATGGATAAAGAATTACAACCCTCAAGCAAAGAAAAAACAGGAGCACATGAATAAATTACAAAAAGAATCACCAAAAAATATTGATGGAACTGTCACTCCAGTTTTAGGAAACAAAAAATTACTTGTTTTGTTAATTGGGTTTACAGATGTTGATATTGCATATAACGATAACGATTGGAGTAACAAATTCTTTTCTACAAATCAAAAGTCAGTTAAGAATTACTATAATGAAGTAAGTAACGGAAAAGTACAGATAACTCCAGCTCCTGAAACATATGGTACTCAAAATGATGGAGTGGTTAAAGTGAAATTAGATTACGCTCATCCGAGTACATCGGGAAAAAGTATGGGTACGGTTATAACAGATGCACTGGCTAAAGCTGATTCTCAAGTGAATTTTGCTAGTCTTGATACTAATAATGATCAAGTCGTTGACTCTAAAGATGGCTTCTACATTGTAAGTTTTCTTGCTGGTAATGAACAGGCTAGTGGGGGGCCACTTCCAAACATTTGGGCGCATCAGTCATATGCTCCTAATACAAACCACGATGGTGTTACAGTATCAGGCATGTATACAGCGCAGGGTGAAAAACAATATGGTCATATGGCGACAATTGGTATACCTGCTCATGAGTTAGGGCATTCTTTTGGTCTTCCAGATCTATATGGTGACAATAACCGTGTAGGTAGTCTAAGTATAATGGGGAATGGAGCTTGGAATAGTCTTCAAGGGGAAGAGTATGGAACTACCCCAGATCATATGGATGCTTGGTCAAAGGTAAAACTGGGCTTTGTAACACCAACTGTAGTAAATACCACTAATAACTTTACTCTAAATGCAATCCCAAATAACTATAATGTGTTAAAGATTCCTTTAAAGGATAATACGTATTTTTTAGTTGAGAATCGCGCAAAGGTTGGGTATGATGCGAGCTTACCAACAAATTCTGGTGGTATTGCGGTTTGGCATATTGATGAATCTATGAATAATAATTCCAGTGATCCGCATCCTTTCATTGATATAGAGCAATCAGTCAGTGAATACCAAGACCCATTCTATTACACGAATCAAAATCATGCTGCTACCTTTGGTCCAGACACTAATCCGAATAGTAATACCTACACGGGAGAAAAAACAGGAGTAACGATTACAACGACAAGTACAAGTAATTCTGCTATGAATGTAGCAGTCACAACAAAAGAAGCTAGCTTAATTCCGCAAACAAACTGGACACTAAAATATGTAGATAGCTATAATTGGTACAATTTAGGTACGTATGCCTTTGATGGAAACAAAGACACATTTTGGCATACAAACTGGAGCCCTGTAGCTCCAATGCCACACGAGATTCAAATTGATTTAGGTGCAACTTATAACCTCTCCAAATTCAGCTACTTGCCAAGGCAAGACGGCCAAATAAATGGAACGATTAAGGACTATGAGTTTTACGTCAGTAGTGATGGAGTAAACTGGGGAACAGCGGTATCCATAGGTGCTTTTGCAAACAATACTAACTTGAAAGAGGTCAGCTTTGCAAACAAGACAGGTCGTTATATTAAACTACGTGCATTAAGCGAGGTAAACAACAATCCATGGACAAGTGCCGCTGAAATTAATGTATTTGGAGTGGTTCAATAATATATTTGTGAGGTTATCTAATTAAATCATTGATACGCTAGTCCAAAGGGTTATCATCTGCTGAGAGTTCGCTCGGCATTTGATAACCTTTTTGTTCTATACTAGCCAATATGCAAAAGAAAAAGATGGATTAATAAAATTCATATTCTTAGCTTGATAGCAATGTGGTGGTACTCCTTACAGTTACTCATAAATTTTGTACTATGTAACTCAAAAAAGAAAGTATTAGAAATTCAATGATACCAAGGGATTCAGCGAAGGGGGCAGTTACACACAATATAAGATATAGGTAAGTCATAGAGAACTTGAAATGATATATTAATTACTTTGTGAAAATAGTATGGATTAAGAAGATAATGATTTCAAATCGTCAAAGTAGAGAAAAAGATACGAATGATTAAATTCAAATGGGGGTTATAAAATTATTAATATAAATATAACGATTTTAAAAATGGTCAATGACATTTTCCTCAAAAATGGAAAAGTTGATATAAAAGCACATAACCGTTTACAGCCCAATACATATAGTGTCAGTGTAGTGATAAGCAAGTACAACATGACTGCAATGAAAAATCATTTTTCTGTTAGCTTGTTTTCATTACGAGTTAAATTAATAGAACTTCTGTTAGTTATTATGAAACGCATCTTTGTTATAGGATCGGGGGGGGAATATCTTGGCTGCAGAAAAAGGATATAGAAGTGGTTGTGGTTATAGCGGAGGATTTGCATTACTAGTCGTATTGTTTATCTTGCTTATTATCGTTGGCGCTGCTTGTTTTTGCTAGTTTATGAACTTCATTTTTTTCTAGAGAGGAGGAGTGTATCTTGGCTGCAGAAAAAGGATATGGAAGTGGTTGTGGTGGTTATGGCGGAGGATTTGCATTACTAATCGTATTGTTTATCTTGCTTATTATCGTTGGTGCAAGCTGGTGCGGATATGGTGGTTTTTAAGTAACAACCTTCTTATATCACCAAGAATAAATAAAGGGTTGCTTCACGTAGTGTGAAGTAATCCTTCATTAATATAGTTTAATATATGTTTAGAATATATAATGTGTTCGTTATGAAAGGAGAAAAAAATGGGATCTAGCCCATATTTTAATAAAAATGTTTCGTATCAAACTTCATCTATTCCAATAACCGAAGTAACTCAGAAGAAAAGTCGAATAATAGCGGCCGAAGCTGTTACACTTTCCAAAACGAATAATGAAACAACCAATGAAGCAATCAATGGAACGACTGATGAAACATTAAAAAAACAGAAAAATAATTCATCTGATTATTCGCCATTCCAAATTAATATTCCATATTTTAATATAAAAATAACTTCGACAGAGATATTAGGTGTTGCTAAATCCGTATTTATGCAAGCTCTTATTCAAAAGGTTCAAGATCCGGTATTTTTAATGAATCTTTTGAATAGTGAAGGTGGAAAGAAACTACTTAATTTAGCAGGTGATTTTTTTAAAGATACTGCTACGAAATCAGAAAATGATAAAGATGAAAACTAACATCAGCCTTTATTGATATACATCTCTTTGATAGCTCTAATTTCATAAATACTACAATCACAAAAGATAGGGATTAAAAATAATCCCTTCTTTTGTGAGCATAATTGCATTTTTTATTGTAATTATATGTAAATCAGATAATAAAAAGTGAAAGGGTTATGGTCGTTTTTTGGCAGGAAATGTGCCGGTCGTTTTGGAGTTAACGTGATATATTTGTATTGTGAGAAGTGGCGGAAAACACAACTCATAATATACCTTTATAATCTATAAAATCAATTAATGGATAATATGAGCCGTATGATGGCTACTTCCGCAAGCCAATTAGGAGGATTAAAGACCGTCATGAGTGGTGTATATGGAAGTATGTCAAACAGTAGACAAGCCATGACAAATAGTGTATCAAATCAAGTCATTAATAATTCTTTCGGATCATCTGGCGGTGGAGTTATTCCAATGCTTGGTGGAGATTTATTGAAGTACCCGTAAATTTAGAAGGAAGAGACGTGGCACGCGGTACTTATCGGCTATACAACCGAGTATCAAGAAAGAGAAGAAAAGAGAAACTCAGCCTTTTAGGTTTGGGTTTCTTTTATTTTATAAAAAAACGGAGTGTCAAAATGAGCTCTTTTACATTCAACAATCAACGAAAAGAATATATCCAACTAGAAAGAGGATGGAGCCCGCCAACATGGGAACCTCTAAAACGTAAATTCTTAAACACGCCTGGATATCCAGGCGCAAGATTATTAGGAATGGAAACAGATCCTCGTCGACTTTCTGTCCCTGTGGGAATTATCGTTCCAGATGGAACAGATTTAGAAACGTTAAAAGAAGAAATAGCGACATGGTTAATTACTGAACAAGCAACCGAGCTAACTTTTGATACAAAACTAGATAGAACATATATAGCTGTTATTGATGAAGATTTTAATGTTGATAATTTTATGAGTTTAGGAAAAGGCACCTTAAAATTCATTTGTCCAATGCCTTATAAACTAGGCCCAAGGAGAAAAATAGATTTCAAATTACAAGGAAGTAGATTAATTACAAATATATTGAATAATGAGAGTAAATATTCTGATCCTACGTTCATAGTTAAGGTAGAAACTCCCTCTACTTTTATTGATATTTCACGAAAAAAGGAAGAAGAAATTCAACATTTTCGTATGGGATACCCTGTTTCTGTGGAAGAACGAACAGTCGAGAAAGAACAGCTTGTTATGCACGATGAAATGAAAACAATGGTTGGTTGGAATCAAAATGGTCCAAACACTAACGAAGGTGAAAACACAGGAACTCTAAAGTCAGATAGTGAGCGCTTTGTTATAGATAACTTTGGTGCAGGTAGTACATGGCATGGCGGAGTGGCTAGGAAAAGTTTAAAAGAACCGCTACAGGATTTTACTGTTGAAGTAAACGAAGAAACAGGTGAGTATCTAACTTTTGAAAAGATTAACGGTGGGAAGTTATACGTCGCTGATGCAGATGCCTTACAACGTTGGACAGAAGATGGTTCACACAAATATGACATCTATAGTCCACAAACAGAAGATCAAAATATGTCAGCCGAAAGATTAAAACAACTAACGGAAGCGGAACTAAAGAAACGTATTAATAGCACTGTACAGTATGAAGTAACTCCAATTGCATTAGAAAAGATATTTGGTTTATCTCATGAAAAAGTAAATAAGGGCGATATTGTCCATTTCAAAGATACAAAATTTACGCCACCTTTGTTTTTAGAAGCACGTCTTATCGCAGCGGATGAATGTGATACAAATGCGGCAAATGATAAATATTATTTTGTTGATTTTAAAGAAGTAGAAGATACGATAAGTCTGTTAGATCACATGTATGCCCAAGTTATGGGCAGTCTAGCTGGAAAAGCAAATAAAGGCTTGTTAGATAAGTTGGAAGAACTTGTGAAAGAGACAAATGAACAAGTTGATGTTGTGAAAAAGGAATCAGAAGCAGCAAAAAAGTTAGCAGAAAAAGTACAAGAAAACCTTAAAAATTATCAAACAAAAATTATTGAAAGCGCAAAACCACCGACAATCGGTTTAGAAAATGGAAAAACCTTATGGTTAGATATTTCAAACGGCAAGCCTGGCATCCTCAAATTATGGAAGAATGGCAATTGGGAGTCGGTTGTTCCTGATATGGACAAAGTAAAGGAAGATACCTTAGAGCAAGTCAACAAAGATATTGAAACCACAAAAACAGAGTTGAATAAAAAAGTTCAAGAAGCACAAAATCAAGCAACAGGACAATTTAATGAAGTGAATGAAAGATGTTGAAGATTACGTTGGTGGAATTGGTAACCAAATGGTTTTACGCAATGTCTTGTAGAAGAACGACACGAAATATTGGCAATTAACTTCAAACGCAGTAAGAGATACACAAGTCACTTATAAGAGGTGCAATTCACTTAGTGTTATTACTACAGGTAATATGACTTATTCTTTATCCTGTTTCTTTCTTAGTTGTACCTAGCGCGTTTTTATAATTCTTTATTTAATTCCTAATTTAAAGAACAAACTATCCAAAATAACATGATTTATATGACTATGTATACTCTTTTTGAAAAATATTGTAATTAATTAACATTTGAAACTATAACACAAATTATTTAAATAATATATCTAAATTTATCGTCATCACAATGGTGCTTGTCTTTAAATTTTCAGCAATCATTATTCCAGGAAATCTTTTATGCCTCCCTTCAATTAGGGTCAGTATTATTCTATGTTTTAGTAAAAAAACTGCTTGTTTATTAACCTATTATTATACTTTTATATGATAGAGAGCTTTCTACTAGATATAGAATTCATAAAAACTATGCTAATTTTTAAGGGAGAGTGGATAGAACTACTGATTATGAAATTAATCAACACACATTTATCAAAGAAAATATTCTAATTTAAAATAATTTCTTATTTTGGAGTATACTGTCTTGAATGTATATTTCAAAATTGAATAGGTAAAAGATTTTATGTAACAACAAATAAAACTTCAGTATATGTAAAGCGATTTTTTACGAATATATAGCTTGATAAAAATAAAAATCATCATTTGGTAACCATGTTCATATCGTGATATCCAAAATTAAATTCAAGATAACTCATGTAATAAAGACTTCATAATTTTACCGAATCTGCGAGATACGTTGAAAACAGAATTTGTATTCCTCTAAAAATATTAATTTTCAGAATTTTCAATAAAAATGATTAGATTATACTAACTTAATGATAATGATTAAAAAGGCTACTATAGAACCCAAACATTAGTAGAAGAAAGACATATACAAGTATTATGAGTTTGAAAATTTCATAAACTCTAAAATCTTATAAAAAGAGGAGCATAAAACATGAGCGAACAATGTCCAATTAATGTACCATGTCAGGTAGCGGGACAAACCCAAACACCATTAAGTGATGAGACTGCAACACCAATTGTTACTCCAGGAGCACCTATTGTAAAGATTCCAGTTGTATTAGCTGAAAGAACGCTTCAAATTGTTGTAGAGTCCGATATTTCATTAGAGCCTCCAGCAGTCGAAATTAAACGCATCTTAAAAAACGTATTTTTAACACAATGTAAGTTAGTGCCTGTAGCATTCGTACCAGTACCAGGTACACCTTACCGACGAGTTACAAGAGCGAAATTATTTGTACAAGGCTATATTCGTAAAAATATTGAATATGCAAATGACGAGTGTAATGGAGTTCTATATGATCGTATTGCAAATGTTCCATTTTCTGGTTTTGCAGATCTGACAGAAGGTGATTTTCTATCATTAGCTTTAGTAGCTTCTTCTTCGGACACTACTTCTCATTTTATAAATCCTAAAAACGGTGATTTACCACGTCTAGACAAATATTTCTTTGAAAATGCAGTTTTTTATAACGAACAACCATATTGTGAATTAGTAAGCGCTCAATTTTTTGAATTAGACTTTTCACCTTGTCCTACAAACCTAAACGAACCATTTGATACGCTTCGTGAAAAAATTGTACTAGATCTTACTTTAAAAGTTTTACAAGTACAACAAGTACAAGTAGCACTATAAAAATAAAAAGAAATTGTCTTTGTTAAAAAGACAATTTCTTTTTTATTTTTATACAACATATATAATGATGAAATGGTCACATACAAAAAACAAATTTTTTGAATTTCATCAGACGGGGGGATGGTGATGAAAAATCCATGGATTGGTAAGGGGATATGGGATGAAATTTACAAGTATAAAAAACTGAATATACAAGATAATTTACACGAAAAAAGAGGGGGAAAAGAAGAAATACCACCTGAATTAAAGGGAGAATATGTAGCATCAAAATTAGAGAAAGAAGGTAAAGCGTCTGGATCACAAATAGGGCCTTTAATACGCTCACTGGTGGTCAAAACTCCATTTTCTATTTTTTCAGAAGTAACTAGTTTTAAAATATTTCCAAAAATAAATGTTAAAAATCAAGAAGCATTTGTATTTAGGAATGAAAAAGGTGTAGAAGGGCGTGAATTAGATTGTAAGTTATTAACTACAGTGCAACAATATTATTCGGATAGTTATTGTAAATTAGTTTCTTTAAATCTTCATGAGAAGAGAATTCATTTTGAATTATATAACCAAAAAAATAAAGGGAATAAAGAAGAGAATAAGGTAGAGGCATCTTCATGGATTCCTATTCACAGTATAATATTAGAGAGTGAAAATGGGGAAGACGTAAATAATTTTATTACAGCGAAACTACCAATAGAAATAGGAAGATATAAAGGTGAAATTAGTTTGCTAGAAAAGGTTGTATTTAAAGAAAAAGTGATTGGAATAAAAGAGGTTGAACAGGAGATTATTTTGACAAAAACCGAATTTTTAATACCAAAGGTAAAAAAGAATGAGCAAAATACACTTACAGTTGAAAAAGGGAGCTTATTGGTAGAAGGGTATATATATCAATGTATTGAATACATATCAGAACAAAGTAAACTTCATGATAATGAGCATCAGTTAATACAAAATATTGTATTGGAGTTAATCATTCAAGTAATACAAGAACAAGAAGTACAAGTGCGAATTAAATAAAAATAATTATATTCCCTCGATTAGCTGATTATTTTTATTCGTAGTGTATCGATGGGTATTCTTTTGTAAATCATTCAGTGCTGCAAACTATTTGTTAAATGGTTTATCCTTGATAAATACAATTTTACATTGTTACTAAATTGTATGAATCTCCTCTGGTTTAAGTTTTAAAAAAGTGCTAACAAGTTTGCAAACGATCTTGCTAACACTTATACAGAATAGACATAAATTATCGCTGATATGTCGTTTTTAAAAATAGTCTTAATCAGTTAAATCACACTTATACGAAATGCTCATAAAAACCGTCTTAGTATCAAGAATATAACATGTTAGGTCAAACAAACCTTGATATAACAATGTTTGTTTAACTTTAATTTGTAAAACATTTACATTTTATAAATGCAAGTTATCCAAATCAACGTAATTATAAACATAAACATGATTAACACCAATCGGTTTACGTGACATTCGTATATTTTAAGTCTTTGATAAATAATACAATTTAAATTTTGCAGATCAGTAGAATGAGGAAATATGCTTAGAGTATTAGCGAAACCCAATCCTAATCAATTCTTTATCATTTATTTCAATTACGAATCTATATTCTTTGTCTAATATCCAGTAATAAAAACTGACTGCATCAACGTCAACTAGTGATTGGAATACTTTATCAAGATTTGTACTTACTACAGGGATTTCATAGTTATCCCATATTATAAAAATCTGTTCGTCAAAATCTAGTTGGTTTGCTCTAATAAGGGAAATTAGTTGTTCTTTGTTCGAAGCTATGAATTGGTTATCTATCTGTTCCCAATCTATTCTTCCCGAGACAGTTATAGGAAATGAATTCATTAAAATAATAGCAATCTGCTGGCTTTTTTCTTGGGAGAAAATGAGAGTTTCGTTTCCTAGGGATTCAAGGCATTCACTAAACAAAGGGTTTGTGTCATTGTTGTTTTTGGTTTTCAGTGCTCTTAACTTTTGTCGCAATTTCCATTGTCTTGACGATCTATCATCCATTTTTAACATTCCTTATACAATTATTTAAGAATGAGTATAGCATATAAGGGAAGTCTTTATGAATAGGAACTTTTTAAATATAAATTAAATAAAAGCGTTATTTGAAAAAAGCCTTTTAAGGAAAGATAAGAGGCCATCAAAAAATATAACAACATGAAAATTTTATATTATGTATATACAATTTAAAGAGTTAGTGGAAATAATAAAATGTATAAAATTCTTATAAAAAAGCCCTAGGATTAGGGGATCTAGGGCTTCCTCTGTTGGTATATCTCACACGACATTATAAAAAGAAAAGAACTTAATGAAGGTAACACATGAATGTTTCGTAAATGTATCAAAAAAGTGAACAAAAGCGTTATTTTATTAGAAAAGTATGATTGTATGAAATAACATGTATGAAAGAAGAGGCGTTAGCAAAAATATCCCTTAACGAAATCGGCTTTATTTTTCAGCAAAGTAACCTTCTTAAGTGACTCATGTTGTATAGGTAGCAGAGAAAACAGAAAGAGTTCTTTTTATGGAGGACGGAGAAGTTGTTAGTGAAATACAACTAGGCAAGTTTAGGGATGATGATTTAAAAGCGCGAGAAGAGAAATTGTTAAAATGGTTAGCTGTACTCGGATTTTAAAGACAAAAACTCCTATTGAATATAGGAGTTTTTTCTTTGTTTGAAAGTTCGAAAAGATATATAATAATTTTCTGACTATTAATTTATGGAGGGGTATTAATGAAAACTGAAATGTTACACACACAAGAAGATATTTTAAAAATGCTTGATTCATTATTAAGACCTGCTGAACCATTTTGGAATGAGTTTTATGAGAATAGAGAAAAGGATGTTCCGTTTTTTGAAAATGTTCCAGATGAGAATCTAGTTTCTTATATACAAAAAGAGAGAGTTTTAAAAGGGAAAGTATTAGAACTTGGATGTGGTCCGGGTAGAAATGCAATTTATCTAGCGAATGAAGGATTTGATGTAACAGCAGTGGATTTATCTGTAGAAGGCATTAACTGGGCAAAAGAAAGGGCATTGGCAAAAGGGGTAGAAATTCATTTTATTTGTGATTCAATTTTTAATTTAGAGGTTCAAAACGAATTTGATTTTGTATATGATTCGGGCTGTTTGCATCACATTCCACCGCATAGAAGAATAAATTATGTGGATTTAATTAAAAACTCATTAAAATCGGGTGGTTATTTCGGATTAACATGTTTTGCAGCAGGCGATTTAGATGAGCGAAATGGATCAGAAATAACAGATTGGGACGTATATAGAGAATGGAGTCTACAAGGTGGTCTTGCATACTCGGAAGAAAAGTTAAGAGAGATATTTAAAGAATTAGAGGTAATTGAGATTAGAAGGATGAAACAAATGAAACAACCGAATGAAATGTTTGGAGAATCATTTCTTTGGACAGCATTATTTAAGAAGAAATAATAAAGTAGATAATTGACAAACTCATCGTTTTTATAGACAATATATTCATAGGAATATACGTTCGGTTTTTGAGTGACGTATGTTTTACATAAATACATAACAAGGGGCTGTCTCCATATGAGTAACGCAAATCAAAAAATTACTACGTTTTTAATGTTTGAGGGCAAAGCTGAGGAAGCAATGAATTTTTATACGTCGCTATTTGATCAATCAGAAATTGTAAGTATTTCTCGCTATGATGAAAATGGACCTGGTAAAGAGGGAACTGTAATTCATGCAACTTTTACGCTAAATGGCCAAGAGTTTATGTGTATTGATAGTTATGTAAATCATAATTTTACATTCACTCCAGCTATGTCTCTTTATGTAACTTGTGAGACAGAAGAAGAAATTGATACGGTCTTTCATAAACTAGCGCAGGATGGAGCAATTCTTATGCCTTTAGGTTCTTATCCGTTTAGTAAAAAGTTTGGCTGGTTAAATGATAAGTATGGTGTATCTTGGCAGTTAACTCTTGCTGAATAAAAAAGAAAAAGCGTAGCTTATTTGTTTGTAAAAGATGTTCATCTTGTATGGAATGAAGTTTCTAGGGTTTTAAAGAATAAAGGTGTTCTTATTGCTGGATTTACAAATCCGTTACTATGGATTTTTGATGATAACCAAGAGCAAAAGGTATTCTTGATGTTAAACATTCAATTCCTTCATCAACATTGGATTATTTACCAGAGGATGAAGTTCAAGATTACATCGATTCAAATCAAACAATAGAATATGCGCATACTTTAGAAGACCAAATCCAAGGTCAAATTGAAGCTGGTTTTGCTATAACAGGTTTTTATGAGGATGATTTTGGTGGAACAAGGATAGTAGATAAGCATATTAAAACATTTATTGCGACAAAAGCTATAAAGTTAAAGATGGATTAAGAATTTTTGCTTGTCGCACGGGGCGTTAGTCGAAGAACGCTCTTAAAATAGAAAAGGATGGTGCTTTCCATCCTTTTCCTTATGTATTTTGAGTGTCGAAACTATTCTCAAAACAAGTTTTACACTACCAATTGTATAATTAGGTTATGCTTTTATATTAAGAATTTTGCTGACCAAATCTTTTCCCGAGTTTAGCTAACAATTCAGGTTGATCGCTTTGGCTCATTATAACTTCAATAAAGATAAGTTGATTCTTATTAAAAGTTATATTTGTTAAGACTTCTGCTAATTCTGATTCATTTTCTACTTTAAATGTTAGACTTTTTTCTTCTGCCCCAAATACCATTGATAGTTTATTGTAATCCCACATTTGTATATCATTATAAGGTTGGTTTTGGCCGTGAATGGCACGTTCAACAGTGTATCCGTTGTTATTGATTAAAAATATAATCGGTTTTAAATTATGACGTAGTACAGTTGATAACTCTTGGGCAGTTACTTGGAAAGAACCGTCACCAATAATTAAAATGTTGCGCCGTGATAAATTGGCGAGCTGTGTACCAAGTAGAGCAGGCAGTGTGTAGCCGATAGATCCCCATAACGGTTGTCCTACATATGCAGTGTTATTAGGTAGAGGGATAGCAGCACTACCAAAGAAAGGTGTTCCTTGCTCTACAATTAAGACGTCGTTTTCTTGTAAGAAATGGTACATTTGCTGCCAAAAACGTTTTTGTGTGACCATTTGTGCTTTTGGAATGAACTCTTCAGTAAAAGGTGATGATTCTAAAATAAATGGCTTAACGTCAAGGGTATCTTTATTACGATGCTCAATTGAATCACTTAAATGTTGTAAAACATCCTGCATTACAACTGGACCGTATTTTTTATCTATAATTTTCACAGTGTAGGGATGGATTTCTATAACTTGTTCTTTTGTAAAACCTTGTGTGAAGCCGCCTGTAATAGTATCAGTTAACTTCACACCAATACTAATAATACAATCAGATTCATCAATTCTTTTTCGCAAGTACGGAGAACTTACATCACCAGTATAAACCCCTATAAATTGAGGCTGTTTTTCTGGGAATATTCCTTTTCCCATACTTAACGTCGCGATGGGAAACCCAGTTTTTTCTACGAATTGATGTAAATTTTCTTTAGCGTGAAATCGATCTACTTCAAAATCAGCTAAAATAACAGGTTTTTTGGCACTATTTATTTTTGAAATGGCATGTAGAAGCATTTTATTTAATGCTTCTTTATTACTTAAAATAGGTTTATTTATAATAGGTTCTGTCGGTTTATTAATTGGTTTATTATACACATCAATTGGCAAATTAATATGAACCGGGCGTTTTTCATTCCAACATGCACGTAAAACACGGTCAATTTCCTCAGCAGCATGCTCAGGTGTTACATTTGTTTGTGCTATAGTGATTTCTCGATACATATTGGAAAAGTGATCGAACTTTCCATCTCCTAACGTATGATGGACGATTGCTCCATTTTCCATTACTTTTGTTGGTGGCGTACCCGTAATTTTTATAACTGGCACGTTTTCCGCATATGAGCCAGCAATACCGTTAATAGCACTTAATTCTCCAACACCGAAAGTAGTAATAAGAGCAGCGATTCCTTTTATGCGAGCGTACCCATCTGCTGCATATGCAGCATTTAATTCATTACAATTTCCAATCCACTTTAAATTTTCATGTGCTACTACATCATCTAAAAAGGCAAGATTATAATCACCAGGAACGCCAAATATATGTTCAATTCCTAATTCGTGTAGTCTATCCAATAAATATGCACTTATAGTATATTGTTTTTTCAAATGAATCATCTCCTAATTATGCAATGAATGTTTCAATAGACTAAATAAGTTCTAATGCGTTGATTAAAATATTCATTACTAGATTGTGGTATAATTTACATACAGGGGGAAAGTAGATGACACAACATAAAGAAGAACAGATGAATGAGGCATTAGCATTATTTTATTTTGCATATAAAACATTTACTGAAAAGCCAGATGAAATTATAAAAGAATATGGCATTCAACGAGTACATCATCGAATTTTATTTTTTATTGCACGTTTTCCAGGGATAAGTGTAAATGAGTTACTATCACTATTAGAAATAAGTAAACAAGCTCTCCACGGACCGCTACGTCAACTTGTGGAAAAGGGCTTAATTGAGAGTAATGAAGCTATGCATGATCGACGTGTAAAACAGTTGTCTTTAACAGAAAAAGGTGCAGATTTAGAGAAAAAACTGAGTGATGTACAAAGACAACAAATGGGTGCTATTTTTTCAAAATTTGGTGAATCATGTGAGGACAATTGGCACCAAGTTATGAATGAAATGGCAAATAGCCGATCAGGTTTTGATGCTTGGATATCGAAACGTGAAATACCAGTCGATCAAAAATAATGAAAAAACTTCTGTTTTTATCGTTTGAAAAAGAACAAATTTTATCCATACATTTGGCAACTATGATTTGGTCATAGAGTGAATGGATAAAAAGATACATTACTAGATACTTTATACGTGTACGCAATGGAACAATAAAATTCACATTTCCGAAAGGGGAATTATAATGATAAAACTTGTACTTATTCGTCACGGACAAAGCTTATGGAATCTTGAAAATCGCTTTACTGGATGGACAGATGTTGATCTATCAGAGAATGGATTAAGTGAAGCGAGAGAAGCAGGAGCAATATTAAAGAAAAACGGATATACTTTTGATGTGGCTTATACATCAGTATTAAAACGCGCAATTCGGACGTTATGGATTGTACTTCATGAGATGGATCTTACTTGGGTTCCAATACATAAATCTTGGAAGCTAAATGAAAGACATTATGGTGCATTGCAAGGGCTGAATAAAGATGAAACTGCACAAAAATATGGTGAGGAGCAAGTTCATATTTGGAGAAGAAGTGTTGATGTAAGACCACCGGCCCTTACTGAAGACGATCCTCGATATGAAGCGATCGATCCAAGATATAAAACACTCAAAAAAGGTGAATTTCCATTAACTGAATGTTTAGAGGATACGGAGAAGAGAGTACTTGCTTATTGGCATTCAGAAATTGCGCCGACATTAAAAAGTGGTAATAAAGTAATTATTTCATCACACGGTAACACAATTCGCTCGCTAGTAAAATATTTAGACAACCTTTCAAGTGATGGTGTAGTTTCATTAAATATTCCCACTAGCATTCCGCTTGTTTATGAATTAGACGAAAACTTACGTCCGATTCGTCATTATTATTTAAGTATGGATGGAGAAGTACCTGAAGGGGAAATTCCGAAACATATTTCTTTTTAATACGAAAATTTGAAATGAATGCTTGTCTACATATACAATATAGACTCATGGTAAAGTGAAATTTTAATCAGTGGGGGTCTTATTTCCCACAAATAACAGGATAAAAGACGTGGTACTTTCTAATATATATGCGATGTAGCTAATTTTAGAAGCTTGTCCACGTCTTTTGTCATAAAGAGAGCAGCTTGCGCATGTAATGATATCGTGAGTAGTTTTTGAATGGAGGGTGATGTGATTAATGATCTCTAACATTCGAATTGGCTTATTTGTTTTAGCGATTGTCTTTGTAGTCCTTGTTTTCTTTTATTGGAAAAATGAGGAGTTGTACGAGGAGAAAAAGCAACGTATTAGAAAGACTTGGTATGGTTTGTTTATCATATCTGTCACCGTGTATTTCATGATAAAAGGAATCGATTTAACCCTCTGGAAAAATCTTTTAATGTTTACTGCAATGATTATTTTTGTTGATATTGCGTTCATTTTAACGCCTAATATTTCAGAAATATGGGGTGCAAAATTTAGCGATATTGGCAAGACAGTTCAATCCATAAAACGATCATTAATTGCATCTAAAGCAAGAGGAGAAATATACACGACAATTATTCAAAATGTTAATCCAGCAGTATTCGGTACGATGGAATGGCATACGGAAGAGGAATATACAAAGAGCTTAAATGCATTTTTAGATTCATATGGGGAAAAGATTGGCGCGAAAATTGTTGTTTTTGAAGCTGCGAAGGAATTAAATACAAACTTTCGTGGTATTCGCTCACAATTTAGTATTATCGTCCCGTTAGAACATATCGAGCAATTGAATGAGCAGAAAGCGGTGCAAGTGGAAAATGTCGGGATTATACCAGCAAAAATAGTAAGTGACGTTTTCATTGTTATTGATGGAAAGAAAAATAACCTGCAAGATCGGGATTTTGAAAATGTATATAATTTAACAATACATCATAGTTATTTTAGTAAATAAGGACAGAATCTTTTTCTGTCCTTTTCTTCTATACATAAATTAAAAACAAAATCCGACAAAGTTGAATAAAATTGGACAATCATTCCTACACTAGCATGTAGAGGTGATTGTAGTGGTAAAAGATTATGACAATGATTTTTTTAAAGAAGATAACGAAGATACAACAGATTTCTCTTTAATAAAAGGGGATACGTTGCAGCAAGTAGAAGAATTAGAAGAAGAATTAAAAAGAAAATCATAAGTGTACACTCTTTCTACATTTGCTATATAATATAAATAAAAGGTTGTATCTTTTTGAAAAGGGGGAGAAGAGATGGCTGAAGTCAATGTACAAAAGTCTTCGTTTTTTAAAGAAAAAAAAGAAGAATCCAATACAGATTTCTCTCTTGTGAAAGGTGCATTAACGGAGAATATAAATCGGTTAGAGAAACTGATGAATAATAGTAGTTCAAAATATATACAGGTGAAAAGAACAAAAGAAAATGCATAGAGCATTTTCTTTTGTTTTTTATTTAATAGTAAACTTATCTTTTACTTTTTTAGGTAAATCTGTTTTCTGAATCTCTTCATAGGACTTTACTTCAATTGATGATATTTCATTGTTGCTATTATCATCTTGATCTACATAAAGGCGTAAAAACGCGTCTTCATTTAATTTATGATTGTTTTCTTTTTTTGTACTTCTAAATGTAATTTGTTTTTTGACGCCATCTTCATCAAATGCGGACAGCGTATAGTTTCGTAAGTTTCTATGATCTACTTTTTCGATAGTTCCTTCGCCTTTTATCTGCATGTAATATACATCTTTACCAATTCTATTTAGTGACGCTCTCTCACAGCCAATAGTAAAACTAAAAAATAATAAACATAGTGTAATAATTGCTAAAAACTTTTTCATTTTCTTTATCTCCTTTAATGTGTTTCTTTAAAAAGTATACGACTATTATTAAATGAGAAAAATCGATGTAGATTAAACGCCCTTACAATGTTGTAAGAGTGTTGTACATAAAATGAACAATAAAAGTTAAAAGAAAGATAAAATAATGAATCATGGTATAATGATATGAGACTTACATATTATTTTTTCATTTTGAGAGGAGCTTGAAAAATGTATTCTACTTTAGAACAATTAACAAAGCACCCTGTATTTTTTCATTTTGCAGAAATTTCAAAGATTCCTAGAGGATCAGGTAATGAAAAGGAAATTAGTGATTATTTAGTGGGCTTTGCAAAAGAGCGTAACTTAGAAGTCATTCAAGATGAAGCATTAAATGTCATTATTAAAAAAGAAGCAACAGCTGGTTATGAAAATGTACCAGCTATTATTATTCAAGGTCATATGGATATGGTTTGCGAAAAAAATCAAGCAACAGTACATGATTTTGAAAAAGATCCAATTGAATTACGAATCATTGGGGACATGTTATATGCAAATCAAACAACTCTAGGTGCTGATAATGGTATTGCAGTTGCGTATGCATTAGCGTTATTAGATTCAAAAGAAATTCCGCATCCAGCACTTGAAGTCGTTATCACTACTGAAGAAGAAACGACAATGGATGGGGCTTTTGCTATTGATCCAAATCATTTTGAAGGAAAGATATTTATAAATATTGATTCTGAAGAAGATCATAAATTACTTGTAAGTAGTGCAGGTGGTGCGAAAGCTGTTGAAACAATTCCCGTAATTTGGGATGAAACGCCAGCGAATATGGATGCATACCGTCTATATGTTGGTGGTCTAAAAGGCGGACATTCTGGTATGGAAATTGATAAACAACGCGGTAATGCGAACAAAGTATTAGGACGAGTATTACGTGATTTATCAGCACATACGGAGTTTAACATAAGTGAAGTTCACGGCGGATTAAAAACGAATGCAATTCCGCGTGAAAGTGTAGCTACAATTTTAATTCGTACAGAAGATGTAGGACAAGTAGAAGAAAAACTAGAATCATGGACACGTGTATTACAAGAAGAAATGCGTGCTGTTGATCCAGATGTTCATGTTACACTGACAAAATTGGATGAAACAGTTGAAAAAGTATTTGCTAAAGAGACACAAAAGCAGCTTATTTCATCATTATTCTTAATTCCAAATGGCATTCAAAGTATGAGCATGGATATTAAAGGTCTTGTAGAAAGCTCAACAAATTTAGGCGTTATTGAAACGTTGCAAGATGAAATTAAATTACGTAACGAAGTGCGAAGTTCTGTAAGTAGTTTAAAACAACATGTTGCAGAAGAAATCAAATATATTGCTGAATTAGTTGGTGCTACATTTGAAATAGAGTCAGAGTATCCAGAATGGCCATACAATCCAAACTCACAAATTCGTAATTTATTTGAAAAAGTACATCAAGAAAAATACAATAAAGAAATTGAAATCTTCGCTGTACATGCGGGGATTGAGTGTAGCGCATTCGTTCAAAAAATGCCTGAATTAGATGCAATTTCATTCGGACCAGACATTTTCAACGTCCACACTCCAGATGAACATATCAGTATCTCTTCTGTAGTGAATAACTGGGGATTCTTCATTGATGTAATAAAGGGTACGAAAGAATTAGCTAAGTAATAACGACGAAATAAAAAGGAGCCTATAAAAATTTATAGGCTCCTTTTTTGTATTGGAATTTATTCCGCTAATTGCCTGGCAGCCCGATTGGTTTAACTAATAATCAGTGGGTGATGCATAAAACCACTACTGATTAAAGTTTCACTTTATGAGAAGTCATTTTTCGTTAGTATGTAATATTAAGCTTGAACAATTAATAAGGATGAATTGTTGATGTTTTTTAGTACTGATGAAGGGGTGGAGAAATGAAGGGAAGAAATCATTTTATTGTTTGTATGTTTTTATTGTTCTTCACATTTAGTTTTATTGGTGTTCAGAAAATAATAGCAGAAGAAGTTGAATTTTCAGGGACAACAGCTCCATTGAATGTAAATGTTAGAGAGGCGAAAAGTTTGAATGCAAATATTGTAGATGTGATTCCCGGAAATACAAAAGTATCTTTTAAAGGATGGGAGTATGGTGAAGCGGTTAAAGATTACTGGACAGGAAATTTAGACAATCGTTGGTTTTACTGTTTTAAAGATGGAAAAAAGTATATGTAACCTCAGCGTATATTAATGGAAATCCTCCAAGTACACCAATAGACCGTAAATTATCTGTACCTAACATATTACAAGAAAGATCAAATTGGTGTTGGGCAGGCGCTTCAGTTTCAGTTTTAAATTATTTTGGGAAAACTCCTTCACAAGATCAGTACGTTAGGTATGTTAAGGGTGGATCATATAATAATCCTGCAACTTCACGTGAAATACAATATGGATTATCAGGATATGGTGTTAGCTCAGCTATAAGTTCTGGAGCAAAATCTTATGATTGGTTCAAAAGTCAAATTAATAGTAATCAGCCGATGATTGCACTCATTATGTGGCAAAATGGAGCTAACATCGGACACTTTCTAGTACTTGATGGATTTTATAAAGGGACAAATGGAACAAATTATATAACATACATGGACCCTTGGTATGGTGATCATTATAATCATAATTTCAGTACGTTCCATAACAATAATAATTTTTGGTGGAGTGAAACTGTTTATAATATCCATGCAAACTAATAATATTAAAAGCGGGGGTTCATAAATGGGAAAACTACTTAAGCTTGTGATACTGTGCATGTGCTTAATGACCGTTATTATTTTCGCTAGTAAAATTAGTTATGCATCAAAAAATAAAAGTGAATCAGTACAATCGATCGCATTAAAAGATTATCAATATAGTAAGGGAAGTTCTTCTGAAAATTTAAGTTTTGAAAAAATAACAACATCTCCATTTTCGTTACCAATCTATGAAACAATTCCAGCACAGCAAATTTTAAATAGCTCTGAATTTAAGAATTTACTATTACCAACAAATGAAAAGCTGTGGTTTATTATGAAGGGTGAGCAGCCAGAAGGACTAATTGTTGCGAATGATACTGAACCGATTCGAACGGGCGGAGAAAATAGAAGTAAAGATTTATATGGATTATATAAAGCAATAAAAAATAATACAAATGAAACAAAAGATATTAGTTATTTCGAATTTGAAGGGCAAGGAATATTGGTAGTAAATCAAAATAATGATCAAGAAATATACCTTAGTAAAGGTGCCGCTGCCATATTAAAACTTCCTGCTGGTCAAAAAGTATTGAGCAGTGAAGTAATACAGAAAATGAAAGAGAGAATTGTAACTGGTTTTGAATAGTGGTAATATCTGATTTTTTTGTTTATACAAGGTTGAATAGGGAACAGGATCAATGGTAGCATTAGGGCATCTTTACTGTTTGAAACCTAATAGTGTATATAAAAAGGTTAGAGAAGTTAATTCTCTAACCTTTTTATATTAATGTCTGAAATTTAAAAAGTGATGGAGTAAACCAAATAATAAAAGTTTGTCTGCTCTTCTATTTTTATTTGCAATTTAAACTCGTTATATTCAGCTATCTATTGTACAACCTTTTTACATAGCTGAATTTTTTTATTTGAAAATAAGGGTGCATCTATAAAACCATAATGATAAACTAAAATACCTAATTCCACTCTAGAATTAATATGCCATTTTTCTTTAATATGATTAATTATCGTTGAAATTCTTCGAGGGGTAACATATATTTTTTTTGAAATTTCTGCATCTGTGTATCCTTTTGCTACATAAATAGCCACTTCTAACTCTCTTTCGGTCAACATTCTTTTCATAAAATACGCTCCTTCGAAATTATTTATATAAAAATCAAAAGAAACTATTAAAAGAAATAAAGGTGAAAAATCATATTTATTTTAATTCGGCTATTTGCGGGTAGTAAGACTCCGACCTCAAAATTTAGATGTGGCAAAGAAGTCGGACTCCCTGTAAAAGCCTGCCTGGGGTGGACTAATAATCAGTGGGGGTGAATAAAACGCACATTGATTATTAGTGAACCATATTTTAATAATTTCTCGTATTGTGATACAAGTTTGTAAAAAAAACTATAAATCCATATAATTAGTAATTGTAACTATATCAATTTTACATTACATTAAAAGTTGGAAAATATTCTTATACTCATAAAGTGTTACATTTGAGGGAGGAAAGATGGAATTCTACAATCTTGGTATTATTATTAAAGAACTTAGAAAGAAAAAAAACATGTCACAATCTGAATTATGTCATGGAATATGTTCACAAAGTCAAATTAGTAAGATAGAAAAAGGTATTATTTATCCATCTAGCATATTGTTGTATCAATTATCTGAAAGACTTGGTATTGATCCAAATTATATATTCGCACTAACCAAAAATAAAAAAATAAAATATATTGAAAATGTAAAATGTGTAATGAGAGATTGTGTGAAACAAAAACAATATAATGAGCTTTACGAAATAGTAAAAAAAGAGAAAGATGAGAATAATTTTCAATCAAAAGAAGATAAACAATTTCTATTATGGCATGAAGCGATTGCTATATATTATGTAAATGGAGCAACAAGTAATGCCTTTGACATTTTAAATAGAGCACTAAAACAAACCTTAAGTAGTAGTAACTTTTTATCAGAAAAAGAAATAAGCATAATGAATTCAATTGCTATAATACATGCAGAAAATGAAGAGTATGAGAAAAGTATAAATATATTAAAACAAAGTTTAATTAATTTTAATAAGATAGAATTTCCTAGAGAAAAAGAAATCAAATTAAGACTCATTCATACGTTAACAAAATGTTTACACCTTGCAAATCAATATGAAGAAGCAATAAAGTATAGTGAAATAGGTATAAAATTAGCGATAAATATGAATACTTTATACTTATTAGGTGAATTGTTTTTTGAAAAAGGTGCAATTTTATTGAAAGTTCAGCACTCTAATGAAGTTGGTTTAACAGACATAAAAAAAGCATTATTTATATTTGAACTAACTGAAAGAAAACAATATATAAAAATGATCAAGGATAAATATATTAAAAATCAAGAATAAACAAGAAAGAATTCTAACATAGACTATTCCTAATTGTTATTTATTTCTAAAAAAAGTACTGTAATACGAACTATTCCTAATTGTTGTTTATTGCTAAAATAAATACCGTAATATTAGATAAATATAAAGGGTGGCATTTTATGAAATCAAGAGGAATTACTCGTAAAGCAGATAGCATGGGGCGTATTGTTATTCCAATGGAAATAAGACGGAGTTTAGGAATTGTAGAAAAAGATTCTCTTGAAATGTTTATAGAAGAGGACCAGATTATTTTACGAAAATATCAATCTCCAAGAGCTTGTGCACTTACAGGGGATATTTCAGACAGCAATATTTCGTTAGCGAATGGGAAGATTATTGTAAGTCCAAACGGGATGGAACTGTTAATAAAGAAGTTACAGCAATATCTTTTAAAATAAAGTGAAACTTTAATCAGGGGGAGTTTTGTTCATCCCCACTGATTATCAGCCCTCACCAATCTTGCTTTTATGGGCAGCCCGACCCCCACCTAACTTTTTTGCTTCCGCTGTATTTCGAAGTAGGGGTCTTACTGCCCGGCAAATAGCGGGGTAAAAGGTAAGTAAGAACTTTAAAATAGAATATACTTGAAAAAAATCCCTCTATCAATTTAGGGGTTTTTTTATTGTTATCAATAAAATTGAGGGGCCGTAGTTCGTTCAATGGAGTACGAATTACTTCATAAATAGTCTGACTATTTTTTATAAAAAAACTATTCATTTACATTTTTTGGTTTCGTGTTATATTTTTAATGTTAACATAGTTGTATTGAAAATTCTGATTTTAAAATTAGGAAAACTTTAGAAAATGAAAGAAATTTTTAAATTAAATTTACCAATTCAATAGAGGTTCGTCGGGGAAATGTACCTAAGAAGAAATCTCTTATAATCCACGTTTTTTATTTGTAAATCGGTAGTTCTAATAGCTCTGACGAAAAGCGAAGGAGCAAAAAAGAAATGGATAGTTTGTTTAATAGAAGATAGGGTATAAAAAATAAAACAACGGAGGTTTTATAATGAATAAAGGAATACTGCAGATTACAGAAATTGAAGAAATTAGCATTCCTAATGTATTGAAGGATAAAATGAAGAATCTGATAGAAAATGAATTGAAAACTCATAATCCTTATACTTGTGATCAAGAAATAGCAGCATATTTTTCAAAAGAGTGGCTTAATTGTTTGATTGACTATTCAAAGAAAAATCCGAATTCAGATATGAAAAACCTACTACATATAATAAAAATAGCGAATTGTGGTGGAAACGTACCACCTACTCTTATTAAAAATACTCCATGTGATCCTATGGAAACACTATTACCTGGGGAAAATCGCAGAGGTTTTAATTATGGCGAAGACGAACACGATAGAATGAAAAAATATTTTTATGCAGAATGGGTCACATGGCTTTTTGCCACACTTTTTAATTATGATGCTTTAATTCACCCATCCGAACATGCAGGGGAAAATAGATTTCATCTCATTTCACCTTTAAACAACGATGAAGTTTTGCGAAATGTCGGTGCAAGCACCGGTGGCGGGAACTTTTATCAACATAACGATGCCACAGTGTATACAGATATGAAAGACCAATCAGATATTGAAGCAAGATTGAAAACATTCAATACGAATTTAGAAATTGTATCAAATAGACTTAATAAATCCGTGGAACGAATAGTGTCTGAAATTACTTGTGGCAAATTTACTAGAGTTGATGCTCTTTTATTAAAAGGAGTGTTAAATTTAAAAACTCAAACTCATATTGGAACCCCAAAATTACTTCAAAAGCATCTTGAAGAAAATTTCTTCAGTAAAGATGACATATTGGCGGTAAGTAAAATGCCTATTGCTCATATCGCAGGAATGGCTGATGGTGAAATATCGGGATTTGTAGGAGAAATAAACCAAATTATATTTTTAGATGATAATGGTGATATTATTGCAACTTGTTTGAATGGAGCGGAAAATAGATTAATTTATGTGGGAGAAAGTGAAGAAGAAAAATTGAAATTTGACATGTTTTTAGAACTCTTACGAACAACGCCTACTTATAAGGTTCCACTTACATCTGAAGATTTATTACTTATACCAAATTCATACTATGGTAAACAAACAAATGTAACTCATGGTAGGGAAAGGTTATCTGAGGAAGAATATAAAATCCCGATTGGAAACAATAAATATGGAAGAAGAATTGTTTGCAGACAATACGTTTCCAGTCGATTACGTGATCAAAAAGAAAGTTACTTTACAGATTTAATTAACTAGTTTAAAGAGAGGAGGGACGATGGGGAGGTTTGGGTTATAATAGCTCAAGCCTTCCCATATTCTTTGTATGGATTTTACTATTGAATTACTTATACTACTATTTTTAGTAGCTGTATTAGCAGGATGGATAGATACGATTGCTGGGGGCGGTGGTATGATAACTATCCCGATAATGTTATTAGTAGGTATGTCTCCTTCTGTAGCGATAGCGACTAATAAACTACAAGGGAGTAGCGGAACTCTCATGGCAACAGTGTTTTTTATTAAGAAGAAAGAAATTAATCTTAAAGAAATGCGTTTGTCCATCTTAATGACCTTTTTGGGATCCGTTTTGGGTGGATGGCTTGTTTTACAGATACGAGCAGAATATTTAATCATGATATTACCTTTTTTACTTATTATTATTGGTCTTTATTTTCTATTATCTCCAAATATAGCAAACGAAGATCGACCGAGAAAAATAAGTATGTTGTTGTTTGCGTTAACAGTGGCTCCATTCCTTGGATTTTATGATGGTTTCTTCGGCCCAGGAACAGGTAGTTTAATTGCTTTAGCATTCATTCTTTTATGTGGATATAGTGCTACGAGAGCAACTGCAAATGCTAAAATCTTGAATTTTACAAGTAATTTCGCTGCTTTGTTATATTTTATTATTTTTGGCCAAATCGATTGGACAATTGGGTTGATTATGATGCTTGGTCAAATTATAGGATCGTATATTGGAGCGAAGATGGTGCTTACAAAAGGGACGTCATTAATACGACCAATAGTGGTTATTGTTTGCTTTGTCATGGCAATTAAAATTTTTTTACAAAATATAAACTAAATGTAATCAATATATTATTTGGATCAAAGTTAGAGTGTTTTCATGTTCTTATTGCAGTATTACGCTGTTTAAGATGTGTTCAAAATTACACAATTTGACTAGTGTAATATATTGCGTTATGCTTTTTTATAGTATAAAAGAAAGGCTTGAAGATAATGATTCGTCGTTTGAGAAAGCTAAAAAATGTAGCAGTCGTAGTAAGCTTCTAAGTAAATAGCAATATATATAATACTTAGAAGCGAGGAATAAAGCTATGAAGTATCCATTATTTAATCATTGGTCAGAAACAAAGTATATAAAAGATATAGTAACAAATCCACTCATTGAAGTAGGAGAGTATTCCTATTATTCAGGCTATTATAGTCATCAAAATTTTGAAGATGGATGTGTAAGGTATTTGTGGGGAGATGCTAAGTCCCAAGCACTTTTCAATCCAATTGAACAGATGGGATGGCACCTTGATAAACTCATTATTGAGAATTATGTTTGCATTGCAAGTGGAGTAGTCATTTTAATGGGTGGTAACCATAATCATCACTCAGAATGGATTACAGTATATCCATTCGCTGAGCAAATTAAACAATCATATGAACCTAAGGGCAATACAGTCATTAAAAGTGATGCTTGGATTGGAATGAATGCTATAATAATGCCTGGCGTTACTATTGGTGAAGGGGCAATTGTTGCTGCAAGATCTGTCGTAAGTAAAGATGTTCCGCCGTATACAATAGTTGGTGGAAATCCTGCTAAGGAAATAAAGAAACGATTCACTGATACAGAAATAAACATGTTAATGGAAATGCGTTGGTTTGATTGGGATAGGAAATTGATTGAGAAGGCAATTCCGCTGTTATCTAGTCCATCCATCGAACCATTATTTGCTTTTTATAAAAATGAAGTGAAAAATAAATAAATCAGTTAGAAAAACTACATCCAGTATAGGGTGTAGTTTTTTATTTTTTGTAAATGTGGAACAAATGTATTATTTAGATTGTCTATTAATTGTAATCCTAAAAAATATGAAAGTGCGAATCATTTTGAAAAATATAAGGGGATTAAAAATAAGGATATGTGTGGGAATACAAAGTATCAGGGCGCCTAAAAGTGTCGGATGAGATGGTCTATATGAAAGCGATTCTAACGTTTTATATGTATATATAATTTGAGAACACTGTCTATTTTTTGCGGGATTATGTTAGAATAACCCTTTTTTTGAGTACAAAGAAATTGGAGGTAACAGAAGTGAAAGGTATGTTTTGTAAGAGATTTATTGCAATAGTAACAGTGCTTACACTATTTTGTAGCATGTTCGTTACATTTGGAAAAGCAGCAGCGGAAACAGTTTCTGCTATAGACGTTGAAGCAGGATCAGCAATTTTAATAGAAGCAAATTCCGGGAAAATTTTATATGAAAAAAATGCAGATGAATCATTGGCAATTGCTAGTATGACAAAAATGATGAGCGAATACTTAGTTCATGAAGCGGTGGATAAAGGAAAACTTAAATGGGATCAAAAAGTTAAAATCTCTGAATATGCACATAAGATTTCGCAAGATCGTTCACTATCAAATGTTCCATTAGAAAATGGTGGCTCTTATACGGTAAAAGAGTTATATGAGGCAATGGCAATTTACTCTGCAAATGGTGCAACAATTGCTTTAGTTGAACAGATTGCTGGTAAAGAGGTCAATTTTGTAAAAATGATGAACGATAAGTCAAAAGAGTTTGGTATGAAAGATTATAAGTTTGTAAACTCTACTGGCTTAACAAATCAAGATTTAAAAGGATATCATCTAGAAGGGACAACTCTAGACGAGAAAAATAAAATGTCTGCAAGGGATTGTGCAATTTTAGCACAACGTCTTATTCAAGATTTCCCCCAAATATTAAATACAGCAAAAATTCCTAAAAAAACATTCCAAGAGGGTGGTAAATATCCAATTGATATGGCGAACTTTAATTGGATGTTAAAAGGCTTAATTAAGCAATATGAAGGTGTAGATGGTTTGAAAACAGGAACGACTCCAGAAGCGGGAGATTGTTTCACTGGTACAGTAGAAAGAAATGGTATGCGACTAATTTCTGTAGTGATAAAAGCAAAATCTCATACGGCACGTTTTGATGAAACAAAGAAATTATACGATTATGGATTTGCGAATTTTGAAGTGAAGAATGTCTATGGAAAAGATTCAGTAGTAAAAGGGCATGAAACAGTTCGAGTAGCAAATGCAAAAGAAAAAGATGTAGTAGTTCAAATGAAGCAAGCTGTTTCGCTTCCAATGCCGAAGGGCAACAAAGACATTTATAAAAAAGAATTTAAAGTATTGAATACGGAACAAGAAGCGCCTATTAAAAAAGGTGCAACAATTAGTAAAATGATTATCTCGCCTAAAGATAATACAGATCCTGGGTTCTTATCGGGTAATTCATTACAAATAGACCTTGTAACAAAATCTGATGTGGAACAAGCAAATTGGCTTACACGTTTTATACGTAAAACAGGATCTTTTTTTAGTGGTATGTGGGATAGTGCGATTGATATAGTAAAAAGCTAATTTTATAGGATACAACTAAATGTTTCACTTTATAAAAATTTAATAAAATCTTTTCTTTGTATTAAATATTTTGTTTTAAATTATGTATATAAAGAAATGGAGGTCAAATTAACTTTATACTGCTTATATTAGGAATTTAAAGAAAGAATATGTACAATTCTCCCACTACATTCTTATAGTGGCCTTTATGAACAGCACAATTTACAATTTACAAGGAGAACATTTTATGAGTAAGAGAATAAAAGAATTAGATTCCATACGAGGGTTAGCGGCACTTACTGTGGTATTTGGACATTTTTGTTTAATGCTACCATCGTTGCCTAATTCTATTAAATTTTCCCCGCTTAGGTTTTTATGGGCGGGTGGGGAAGCTGTTATCGTTTTTTATGTACTAAGTGGTTTTGTGTTATCTATGGCACTTTATCATTCAAAAACAAATTATTGGGGATATTTAATTAAGAGATTTGTAAGAATCTATATTCCTTATTATTTTTGGATAATCGTTACCTTTGTTTTATTTATTTTATTTTCGTCGTATGAAGTGGTAGGACTACGGGATTGGTTCTATGATAGGTGGCAAGGGTCTATAACAAAATTAGATATTTTAAACCACTTTGTGCTTCTTAATAACTTTTTTACGGAAAATTATAATCCAGTTATTTGGTCATTGGCTCAAGAAATGCGTATATCTATTGTGTTTCCTTTGTTATTCCTTCTTTTTTATAAACTGAATTGGAAGAAAACGATACTATTTGCTTTGAGCTTTTCTTTAATTAGTGTTGTTCTTAATATGTTGCATATTGGGAAAGCTGAAGGATTTTATAATGGTTATGCTGATACACTGCATTTTACATCTATGTTTATGGTTGGAATGTTACTTTTTAAGTATCAGGAAAAACTTATCTACTCATATAGGAATATGAAAAAAATTAAAAAAGGATTTCTTATTGCATTAGGGGTTATTCTATATTTATATTCCATTTTAATTTATGGTTTTTCCCGTAATGATACAACTTTCTTATTAAAAGATTGGGGTGTCGTAATGGGGGTTAGTATATTTATTATAATGGCTATGAGTAACCTAAAAGTAAAAGTATTTTTAAATAAGAGTGTATTTGTATATTTAGGAGAAATTTCATACAGTATCTATTTATGTCATTTTCCAATCATGATGGTACTATTTAAACTTTTGTATACAAAGATACCTATCTTTTTTCTTCTTACTTTGTGCATTGCAATGACACTACTTTTTTCTATAGTTTCATATCATTTAATCGAAAAGAAATGTATCAACTGGGCGAAACAAAGAACAACAAATTTTTGGGGAAAAGTATAATTCCTAGGGAGATTTTATTTCTTTAGTAAATATATGAATATGACCGATTCCTAAGTATACTTAGGAATCGGTCAATTTTAGATTCTAAATGTCAATATAGTAAAGCGGAATATAATTGAAATCGAAAACCACTTAGAAATAACAATTACGGTGTGAGCTATTGTATAGTATAGATATGGTTAATAATAAAGGGGGAATACATATGTGGAAGCGATTTGTAGCAATTGGTGATAGTTTTACAGAGGGGATAGGGGATCAAGTTGAGGGAATTGCATTAAAAAGCTGGGTAGATCATTTTGTTCAACTGTGTGAAAACGATATAGAATATGCCAATTTTGCAAAGCGTGGGTTAGTAACTAAAGAAATTCGCTCGCAGCAATTGGAAAAGGCGTTAACTTTTAATCCAGATTTGGTTAGTCTCATTGCAGGGGCAAACGATGTTTTAAAAGGACGTTGGAATCATGATGCATATAAGAACGATATGGATTTTATGATAGATACATTAAGTAAAGCAGGGGCTGATATTATTATAGCAAACCTTCCAGATTTTACAGTTAGGCTTCCTTTTGCTTCTGAAAAAAAACAAGTAATAAAAGAACAATTATTAGAGGCAAATGAAGTTATACATTCACTGAGCAGAGAGTATAAGCTTCATCATGTTGATTTTTGGAATCATCATTTAGTTAATGACAATACGCTTTGGTCTAAGGATTTAATTCATCCAAACTCAAAAGGATATGTAAAAGTTGCTGAATTAATTTTTAGTAGTTTGCCTGTACAGAAGACAAAATAATAGTTTGCAATGTAACGAATATGATATTAAGTGTATGAAGCTATGTTTTTTAGTAAATGGAGAGAACTAAAAATTTAGCAAACAAAGCGTTTCTACGATATATTTCTACAGTAGTGCACAAATACAGAATCACAAAGAAAGATCACTTATGGAAATAGGTGGTCTTTAAATGTTTTTATAACTAAATTAGTATATACTGTATTACTAACAATTTCGTACTACATAAAAATTAAGTTCTCTTATAGAAAAACTGATTTTATATTATCTTAAAATATAATAAAACGTTCAAATCATATTTTGGGTATGTATCCTAATTGTGAATGATGTGTAATTTTTTTTGAAGTATAAATATCCAATAAATAAAATAGGTAGTAGGTGCAGAAGTATTAATACTATATTATTCAATTCTTGTTATGAGTACATTAGTGATTGGTAATATTATATTTTTATTATCAACTTTAGTTATTGGAATTAATTTGCATAGAAAATATGTAGGATAAGAAAAAAATATACTTTATTGTATATTTTTTTTGTTTAGTAGGATTTACGGTCTCTTTAAACTATTATGTTAATAAAATTAAAAAACTTAATTCTTGATATCCTTAA